>NZ_JBIWOA010000019.1:64138-217547 GCF_044767525.1 Streptomyces sp. NPDC101234
TGTGCCGAGCCTCGTCGTGCTCGGTCGCGTCGTGCTCGGTCGTGTAGGCGTCGGTGTCCTCGGCGCAGCCGGTTCCCTCATGCGCGTGCCCGGCTGGGGTGTGCCGAGCCTCGTCGTGCTCGGTCGCGTCGTGCTCGGTCGTGTAGGCGTCGGTGTCCTCGGCGCAGCCGGTTCCCTCATGCGCGTGCCCGGCTCCCGCATGTCCGATCCCCTCGTACCCGGCCCCCTCGTGCCCGGTCCCGTCGTAGGGGCGGTACCTGCGGGTGGTCCTGGCCGTCGGGTCGGTCAGGTGGTCCAGGACGCGGGCCAGGGTGGGGCCACCCGGGTCGGGGGCGAAGGGGTCGAGGGTGGCGCGGACGCCGAGGGAGTCCAGGACACGGTGCAGACGGGCCGCGTCGGTGCGCCAGGTGCGGTCGACGACCTCGTCCGGATACTCCTGCCAGTCCACCGGCGACCAGTCCGGTCCCGGCTCCGCGGGGCCCCCGTGGAAGAGGCGGGCGGCGAGCAGCGAGGCGGCCTCGTCCACCAGCCCCGGCTCCTCCAGGAGGTCGCAGGCGGGCCGCTCGCCCAGCCGGGAGGCGAAGCCCTCGGCGAGCCGGTCGCGCCGGGACAGCTCCGTGAGCGCCGCGACGACGCCCGCGTCCAGCCGGGACGGCCAGCGGCCTATCCGCCAGGCGGGCACCGCGACCCGGGTCAGCAGGCGGTCCCAGCCCGCGTACGCCAGGCCGACCTGCTCCTGCGCGACGATCCGCAGCCCGTAGTCCACAGCCTGTGCACGCTCGGCGGCCGCGGCGGCGACCCCGCGCTCCATCAGGGCCGCGTGCTCCCGGCAGCCGCGCAGCAGCAGCCGGGCCACCCAGCCGAGGCCCGCGCACACCAGGCGGGTCCCCGGACAGCGGGCGGGCGCCGCGGCGACGGCCACCGCGGCGTCGAGGCCGCGGACGAAACGGCGGGCGGCCGCTATGTCCGGGTGCGCCGAGGGTCCCGTACCGGCGACGACCGGGGCGAGGACCGCACGGAGCTCACCGACGCGCATCCACCACAGGAAGGGGGAGCCTATGACGAGGACGGGCGCGGCCGGGGCACGCCGGTGGGGATGCGGGCCGGCGAGCTCGTCCTGGCCCTTGGGCGCGGGCGGGCCGTGGGCCGGATGGGTGCGGTCCTCCAGCCAGCTGTCGCAGTCCGGCGTGAGCGCTATGGCGGAGGGCGCCGGCACGTCGAGGCGGTCGGCGAGGTCGCGCACCATCCGGTACAGGTCGGGGGCGGACTCCTCCGGAATCGGGACCGTCGGGCTGACGGCCGGCCGGGCGCGGGCCACCACCACGGCGATACCGGCGGCGGCCAGCAGCACGATCACGGCCAGGACGCCGACCGTCCAGCGGGCCGTGTCCCAGCCGCGGCCGACGAAGTGACCGGTGGAACCGCCGGTCAGCAGGATCACCAGGGCCGCCGCGGGCAGCAGCGCCACGGCCAGGGCCCGGCCGCGGATGCGCAGTACGGCGAGAGCCCGGGTCCGCGCTGCCTGCGCTCCCGCCTCCGCACCGATACCGGTACTGGTCACGTCCGGACGTCCCCCCTCCCTGCTGTCCTGGCGCTGTCCTGGCTGTTGCTCACTCCCCCACTGTGGCACCCACAACTGACATCGCAATGCCGGTGGGCCAAGTGCCGGAACGCTTGCGCCGCACCCTAGTTGGGGCCTCGGCCCCCGTCAGCCGGATGGGGCATCGGTCACCCGATGGAATGGCCTTGGTCAGAGGTGATCGACAGACAGCAATGATCAGGCCCCGGATTTCGGGTCCGGGGCCTGATCAGGAAGAAAGGCTGATGAAAAGGTTTCTGTCGGCGCTCAGGCCTCGGCCGCCGCCTTCGCGGCGATGTCCGTACGGTGCTGGGAGCCGTCCAGACCGATCCGCCGCACGGCCGTGTACGCCCGCTCACGGGCCTGGGTCAGATCCTTGCCGGTCGCCGTGACGGAGAGGACACGGCCACCGGCGCTGACGACCGCGTCGCCGGCCCGCTTCGTCCCCGCGTGCAGGACGTAGGCGTGCGGGGCGTCCTCGGTGGCCACCGTGTCGAGGCCGGTGATGGGGTCGCCGGTGCGCGGGGTGTCGGGGTAGTTGTGGGAGGCGACGACCACGGTGACCGCGGCGTCGTCGCGCCAGCGCAGCGGGGGCAGGTCGTCGAGGGTGCCGTTCGCGGCGGCGAGCAGGACACCGGCCAGCGGGGTCTTCAGACGGGCCAGGACGACCTGGGTCTCGGGATCGCCGAAACGGGCGTTGAACTCGATGACCCGGACGCCGCGCGAGGTGATCGCGAGGCCGGCGTAGAGAAGACCGGAGAACGGGGTGCCGCGGCGCCGCATCTCGTCGACGGTCGGCTGGAGAACGGTCTCCAGGACCTCGTCGACGAGCTTGGGGTCGGCCCAGGGCAGCGGGGAGTACGCCCCCATGCCGCCGGTGTTCGGCCCCTCGTCGCCGTCCAGGGCGCGCTTGAAGTCCTGGGCGGGCTGGAGCGGGAGGACCGTATCCCCGTCGGTGATCGCGAAGAGGGAGACCTCGGGGCCGTCGAGGAACTCCTCGATGACGACACGTTCACAGCCGGCGGCGTGCGCCTTGGCGGCGTCGAGGTCGTCGGTGACGACAACACCCTTGCCGGCGGCGAGCCCGTCGTCCTTGACGACGTACGGCGCCCCGAAGGCGTCGAGAGCCTCGGCAACCTCCTCGGCGTTTGTGCAAACGTACGAGCGGGCGGTGGGCACTCCGGCCCCCGCCATCACATCCTTGGCGAACGCCTTGGACCCCTCGATCTGCGCGGCCTCCCCGGAGGGGCCGAAGACCGGGATGCCGGCGGCGCGCACGGCGTCGGAGACCCCGGCGACGAGCGGGGCCTCCGGGCCGACGACGACGAGGTCGGCACCGAGTTCCACGGCGAGCGAGGCCACGGCCCGCCCGTCCAGGGCATCGACCTGGTGCAGCTCGGCCACCTCGGCGATGCCGGCGTTGCCGGGGGCGCAGTACAGCGCGGTGACGTCGGAATCGAGGGACAGAGAGCGGCACAGGGCGTGTTCGCGGGCGCCGCTGCCGATGACGAGGACCTTCACGGGGGTCAGCGTAGCCGGGCGGACCGACTGGAGGTTCCTCCAAGGGGTGGCCGACCCGGGCCGACCGTCCTCCCCGAGGGGCTGCACCCCCGGCCCCCTCCGGCCTGAACGGCCTCGTCCTCAAACGCCGGACGGGCTGGTTCGAGGGTCGGAGCGGCGTCGCCGTCCGTCGCCGGAAAAGGTGAGGCGTGCGGCCGGACAGCATCGCTCTCCAGCCCCGGACGCGCCGGGAAACCCAGGGGCGCGGGGAACCGCGCGAGCAACCCGCACCTGCCCGCAGGCGCCCGACGACCCGAGCCCCGCGTTCCGTGCCCCCGCGTTCCGTGCCCCCGCGCTCCGAACCGTCGCGCTCCGAACCGTCGGCGCTCGCCACGCCTCACTCGTTCTGGATCTCCTCCACCACCGTCGCCCCCAACTCCTTCACGATCAGCTCGTGCCCGGAGAGGGCCGACTCGTCCAGGTCGGGGTCGTCCTCCTCGGGGATGTCGTCCTCGGGGGCCACCGGCGGCGGCTCCGGGGCCGCGGGCGGGGGCGCCGCAGGGGCCGGGGCCGAGGTCGGCGCCGGGCCCCGGGCCGGAGCGGCCGGCGTCGGCGCGGGCTGGGGCGCCGCGGGGCGGGCCGGGGCCGGGGCGGAGCCGCCGTAGCCGGACCCGGACGCCGCGGGCGCACCGCCGTAGCCGCCGCCGGGCTGACCTCCGCCGTAACCGCCGGTGGCCGGGGCCGAGCCGCCGCCGCCCGTCGGGTCGACGACCGCCTCGATCTTCCACTGCACGCTGAACTGCTCGGCCAGCGCCTGGCGCAGCACGTCCTCGCTGCCGCTGCTCGCGAAGTTGTCGCGGGCGCCGGCGTTGACGAAGCCGAGTTGGAGGGTGGTGCCGTCGAAACCGGCGACCTGGGCGTTCTGGCTGAGCAGGATCCAGGTGAACCGGCGGCGGTTCTTGACCGCTTCCAGGATGTTCGGCCAGAGGGCACGGGGGTCGACACCACCGACGGGGGCGGCGCCGACCGGGGCGGGCGCGGCCGGGACCGGGGCCTGGGCCTGGGCCTGGGCGGGGGCAGGGGCAGGGGCAGGGGCAGGGGCTTGGTGGGGCTGGGCCGCCGGCGCACCCGTGGCCGTGGGCCAGCCGCCGGGTCGGCGGGCACCGCCACCCGCGGAGGCCGCCGTCGGCCAGGCGCCGGGCGCGGAGGCAGCGGGCGGGGCCGCGGGGGCGGGGGTGGGCGCGGGGGCCGGAGCCGACGGCTGAGGGGCGGGCATGGGTGCCGGAGCCTGAGCGGCCGGAGCTTGAGGTGCCGGAGTCTGAGCCGCCGGAGGCTGATGGGCCGGTGCGGGCGCGGGTGCAGGCGCGGGCGCCGCTCCCCCCCGTACGGCCGCCCGGGCCGCCGCCGGGCCGCCGCCCTCGGGAACCGGAGGCGCCATATGGGCCTCGGGACCGGGGACGTACCCCATCGTGGGCGCACCACCGCCGCCCGAGAAGTTGACGCCCCGCTCCAGGCGGTCGAGGCGGGCCATCACGGACCGTTCGTCGCCGTAGGCGGCCGGCAGCAGCACGCGGGCGCAGATCAGCTCCAGCTGGAGCCGCGGGGAGGTGGCGCCACGCATCTCGGTGAGGCCCCGGTTGACGAGGTCGGCGGCGCGGCTGAGCTCGGCGGCGCCGAAAGTGCCGGCCTGGGCCTGCATCCGTTCGAGAACGTCGGCAGGGGCGTCGAACAGCCCCTTCTCCGCGGCGTCCGGAACGGCGGCGAGGATCACCAGATCGCGCAGCCGCTCCAGCAGGTCGGCGACGAAACGACGTGGATCGTTGCCCCCCTCGATGATGCGGTCCACGACCTCGAAGGCGGCGGCGCCGTCCCCGGTCGCGAAGGCCTCCACGACGGAGTCGAGCAGCGACCCGTCCGTGTACCCGAGCAGCGAGGTGGCCATGGCGTACGTCACGCCCTCCGCCCCCGCGCCGGCGAGCAGCTGGTCCATGACGGACATGGAGTCACGCACGGACCCGGCACCGGCGCGCACGACGAGGGGCAGCACCCCCTCCTCGACCGGGATCTGCTCCTTGCCGCAGACCTCGCCGAGGTAGTCCCGCAGCGTGCCGGGCGGCACCAGCCGGAACGGGTAGTGATGGGTCCGCGACCGGATGGTCCCGATGACCTTCTCGGGCTCGGTGGTGGCGAAGATGAACTTCAGATGCTCCGGAGGCTCCTCGACGACCTTGAGCAGCGCGTTGAAGCCGGCCGACGTGACCATGTGGGCCTCGTCGATGATGTAGATCTTGTAGCGACTGCCGGCGGGCCCGAAGAAGGCCTTCTCGCGCAGCTCACGGGCGTCGTCCACACCACCGTGAGAGGCCGCGTCGATCTCGATGACGTCGATGGATCCCGGGCCGTTCCTGGCCAGGTCACGGCAGGACTGGCACTCCCCGCAGGGGGTCGGCGTGGGCCCCTGCTCGCAGTTCAGGCACCGGGCCAGGATCCGCGCGCTGGTCGTCTTGCCACACCCGCGCGGCCCGCTGAACAGGTACGCGTGATTGACCCGGTTGTTCCGCAGCGCCTGCTGCAGCGGGTCGGTGACATGCTCCTGCCCGATGACCTCGGCGAACGACTCCGGGCGATAGCGGCGGTACAGCGCGAGAGACGACACACATACGAGGTTATAGGCGCCCACTGACAACCCGCCCCGCCCGCAAACGCAAGCGCCCCCCACGCACCCGCCAGAGCCAACCTACCCTTGCTGCCTTCCGGCCCTGGGGGAGTTCAGTCAGATAGCGCCGCGTGAGGGGCTCTGCACAGAGTACCCGACGTCAGCGGGTAGGAACGAGTTCGCGAGCACTCCTCTCGGTCATGTAATGTTCCCACCGGAGGATTCGCCTAGAGGCCTAGGGCGCACGCTTGGAAAGCGTGTTGGGGGCAACCCCTCACGAGTTCGAATCTCGTATCCTCCGCCATTGCTCTCACCGGGCAATACGTCGAAGGGCCTCACTGTTCGCAGTGGGGCCCTTCGACGTTGTCCGTCTCAGTTTCCGTCTCAGTTCGTTTTCGGGAGCTCCCAGAGCGCGTCGCCAACTTGCTGCGCGACTTTCCGAAGCATGGTCCCGGTCACGTGCATGTACCGAGCGCGCATCCGAGCCGCTCCCCCGGGCTCCCAGCCCATGATCGAGTCGATCACGACGTGCGGGACGCCGAGGATCAGGAGGACGGTGGCGGCGGTGTGGCGAGCGTCATGGAGACGGCCGTCTCGTACACCGGCGTCCCGCAGGAGCCGCTTCCAGATGTGGAAGTCGGTGTTCGGGCTCAGAGGGCCGCCGATCGGTGAGGCGAAGACGTACCCCCTTGCCCTCCCAGTCGGTACCGGCCTCGATCCGTTCCGCCTCCTGTACCTCCTGATGCTGCCGCAACAGCTTGATCAGCGGATCGGGCAGACCGACCGTGCGTCGCCCGGCGCGGGACTTGGTGGACTTGTGTTCGCGGCGGGTCTGCTGCTTTTGCGGGCAGTAGCCAGCTTTCCGGCCGCACGGGTCGTCCCCACAGCCGTGGGCGTACTTGGGACGCAGCCGGTTCTTGCGGATCCGGATGTATCCCGCGTCCAGGTCGACATCTTCCCAGTGGAGACCCAGCGCCTCTCCCTGGCGAAGACCGAGGGCCAGGGCAATGACCCAGCGAGCGCTGTTACGGAGCTTGGCCGCCTCCACAAGCAGGCTCTGCACCTCTTCGATCGTGTACGGCTCGATGTCCTCCTCTTCGAGACGAGGAGCCTTGGCAATCTCGGCCACATTGGTGGGGACGTGCCCTCGTCGCACAGCCTCACCGAGGGCGACCCGGATGGTCCGGTGGGCGTGGTGAGCAGTGCCGGCGGAGCTCCCGGAGTCCTGCATCTTCCGGTAGAAGCGCTCCAGGTGCTCAGGCTCCAGCTTGTCGAGCTTGTGAGCGCCCAGGCCCGGGACGAGATGAACGCGTACGTCGACCTCGTACCCGTCGTACGTGTTCTCGGAGACGTACGGCTTGGCGATGTTCTCGACCCAGTGTTCAAGCCAAGCCTGGAGCGTCCAGCTCTGCCCGGGCTTCCTGAGTTTCTTGTCATCGCGAGCCCGCTCCATCTCGCGGACCGCCTTGGTCACCTCGGCCTTGGTCTTGCGCTCTATGTGCCGACGGTCGGGCCTGCCGTCATCGCGGACGCCGACCGTCACTCGACCGTGCCATTTGCCATCCGTGCCGAGATAGATCGAGGAGGCTCCGTTGGGCTGGCGGGTGCGCTTCTTGTCTGTCACTCCAGCCCCCTCAGGCAGCTTCGGCAGATTGATGGCGCAGCTTGGCCACGTAGGCCGGAACGGCATCGGACGGGACCCGACGCAGCCGCCCGACCGTGACGGACTCGATCTCTCCGGCGAGGACGAGCCGAAAGCACGTCGTACGGCCGATACGGAGGCGCCGTGCGGCCTCCTCGACCGTCAGGAGGACCAGGTCCGGGTCATCGGTGTCCGCGACAACGGCTCGGGGGTCAGCCACGGGTGGGTTCTCCTTCCGTTCCGGGGGCTGGTTCGAGGGATGCGGCAAGCCAGGTCTCGGCGGCGCTGAGGCCGGTGCCGGCGAAGACCCAGTGGGCGAGGACGTACGTCGTGTCCGGCTGAGGGTTGGCGGCTGCTGTCGCTTGGGTTCGGCGCCATTCGGCGCGGGCGTCGCGGAGAGCGCCGAGGGTGGTGGAGTAGCGGCGGGATTTGGTGGAGAAGTGGCCGCGGAAGCCGAGCATGTGGGCCCAGGCGCGCAGGCGGAGGTGTTCAAGGTCTTTGCGTGCGCCGAGGGTCCAGGCGGTTCGGATGAGGCGGCGGGCGTGGTAGCTGATGTCGAGCTGGGCGAGTTCGGCGGCGAACTTCAGCGGCCGGTCGAGGGCGCCCGTGGCGGTCTCGGCGCCCTTGGTGGCGTACTTGGCGATGTAAGCGGCGACGGCGCGTTCGGTGAGCTCCTGACCGTCGTTGAAGTCGGCGGATCGGATGGTGCGGACGTCGAGTTGGCGACCGAAGGTGAAGGCGTGAGGACGGCCGTCGAGGGTCGGGCCGTCGACGCGGACCTTGGTGGCGGCAGCTTGGATGGCGTCGGTGAGAAGTTCGGCGGTGGCCCAGGGCGGGGGCGGGGTGTCGCCGCCTTCCGGGCCGTCGAGGCGGATGACGGCGTGGAAGTGGACGGCACCGCGCTTCTGGTACTCGGCGACCTTGGCGAAAGAGACTCGGGCATGGTCGCGCAGGCGTCGCTGCGAAAGGCCTGCGCGCTTGGCTACTTCCCGGCGAAGGTAGATCGAGAAGCGCCGCCAGAGGGCACCCGCGTGGGCGTTCCAGAGAACGGCCACTTCGTAGTCGTAGGTGTCGGGGTCGAGCGGGGTGCCGAGGGCGTCGTCGTCCTGGTCGTGGTGGTCGCCGCAGCGGCAGGCGCGGCCGTCGGTGCGCCGGTTGTGGACCGGGCCGAAGCCGGGGGCAGTGAAGGTGGCGAAGACACGCGGGTGAGCAGCGACCTGTTCCGGGGTGCCTTTGCCGCCCCGGAGGCCGGCGGTGATCAGGTGGAAGGTGTCGCGGCGGTAGACCTCGGCGCAGGCCTCGCAGCGGGTGGTGCGGCGGTTGTTGCAGCGGACGAGGAGTTGGCCGACGGACAGGTCGCTGGAGTCGAGGTGCTGGAGAACACGGCCGATCTCGCCGGTCGTGGTGTCGACGTCGTACTCGGTGCGGTGGCCGTCGAGCCGGATGGGGTTGGTGCAGCCGCCGAGGCCGGAGAGTTGGCGGAGGATACCGGGCAGGGTGCCGCCCGAGGCGAGGTTGGTGAGTTCGCGGAGCGGGGGCGGGGTGGTGCGGGTGAAGATGGCTGGCTCCTTCTGGCTGGCTCGGTCAGGAGTGACGGGCCCCGGGGCGGCCGGATGCTTGGCGGTGTCATGGCCGCCCCAGGGGTCGGGCAGAGGGATCAGCGCCGGTTGTGTTCGCGCAGCAGGGAGCGCAGGACCACGGCGGCGATGGCCACCGAGATGGCCGACACGGCGACGGCGGTCAGGAGCGCGGTGAGGACCACGCCGCCCGTGAGAACTGCGACGACGGCGCCGGTGCTGACGGAGACGGCCGGGAGCGCGAAGCGCCGGGCGGCCCCGGTCGTCGTAGGCGGTGCCGACCTGGACGGGGCCGATGCGGGTGACGTTGTGGAAGTGGCGGTTGGCTGGCACAGCCGGTTCCTTTCCTTTGTTCGCTTGCCTGGGGCGCGCGGGCGTGCGTAGATGAGCGGCATGTCACAAGGGGCGCGGCGGCTGGCCGCCTTCGGTTCGGCCGCGTTGGTACTTGGGCTCGCGTGTGTTGGGGGAAAGTGGTGGTTGGGCGAGTCCTGGGCCACTGTGATCACCACGTGCTGCCTTGAGGTGCTGATCGTTTCGGCCGTTGTCGGAACGCGGCGAGTGTTGCGGAAGCCGTAAAGCCTCCCGCCAGGGTTCGCCTTCAGAGCAGGGCGGCGATGGCTTCGGCCATGGGAGCTGGAACGCCGAGGCGGGCACGGAGGGTTGGCGTGTCGATGGGTGTACCGGTGCGGGTGTGGTGTTCGGTGGCGACCTTTCGGGCGTGGTCGACCAGGGCGGCCGGGACCGGGACGGGCGGGCGTTCCGGCAGCGCCTCAATGGCGGGTGGGGCAGGTGGTGGGTCGGGGGTGGCTTCGGGTTTGTGCTCCTGGTCCTCGATGAGGTCAGCACCGATCTCGTTGGTCTCCGCTTTCGGCGCTGAGTGGGCGAGGAGGGTGCCGCCGAGGAAGGCGACGGCTGGCCATCCGGCGACGAGGATCCGCAGCCAGGCCGGGACGTTGCCGAGGTCGAGGAGGCCGGCGGTGGCGACGTTCGCGCCGAGGGATGCGACGAGGGCGATGACGAACCAGCACCAGGCGGCGGCTTTGGTGGTGCCGGTACGGAGTCGGCGCCAGGCGGCGACGAGCAGCAGGTCGACGGAGACGGGGTAGGCCCAGGCTTTCCATCCGTCCTGGCCGGCGGCTGAGGCGACGTCGTGGAGGTGGGCGAAGGACAGGGCGGCGGCGATGAGCGCCTGGACGAGCACCGCGTCGACGCGGGCCAGCTGGGCGCGCATGATGCGGCTCCTTCCGGTTTCGGGCATGGGACGGGTAGGGACATGGCGCGGAGAGACGAGGGGTGGGTCAGTCGGTGAGGGGATGCGGCTGCACGACCGGACTCGGTGTCGTGTGCGGTCGTACGGGGATGTCGGGCCGGAAGGGCTTGAAGGCGGCGACGTCGGGGACCACGTCCGCCGAGTCCTGGCAGATGGCCGCAGCGTCGGCGAGGGAGAGGTAGGGGGTGCGGATGCGGGACCACCCGCCGGAGGTGTCGCCCGCGACGGCGAGGCCGGGCATCTGGGGAGCGATGGAACAGGCGGCGTAGACGGCTTCGGGGGCGATGTCGCCGAGGGCCATCTTGGCGGAGGCTTCGTCGTTGACGCGATGGCAGACGCGGCCGGTGAGCTGGGCGCGGAGCATGGTGGCGCCCTTGCCGAGTTCGGCGCCGAAGCGCTGGCCGCAGACTTCGAGGTAGATGCCGGCCGCGCGGCCGAGCTGGGCGAGTCGGATGAGCTGGGTGACCATCTCGTCGCGGCGGTCCTCGTCCTTGCGGGTGGCGGTGAGGAAGAGTTCGGCGACCTCGTCGATGAACAGGACGATGGGGGTGGGGCGTTGGTTGTCGGGCAGGCCCCAGATGTCGGAGGTGATCTCCTCGTCGAGGGTGTCCGGGGCGATGCCCTGGCGGGCCTTGATCAGGTCGTATCGGTCCTCCATTTCCTTGACCAGCACGGGCAACAGCTCGGCGGCTTCGTCCGGATCGGTGGCGAGAGCGGAGAGGCGGGCGGCGAAGGGCGCCAGTTCGACGCCCCGCTTGCAGTCGATGCCGACGAGCGCGACACCGTCCTGCCGGGCGAGCCCGGAGATGAGGTGGCGCAGGTACATGGACTTGCCGGACAGGGTTGCGCCGAGGGTGAGTTGGTGGGGAACGGTGCGGTAGTCGCGGACGAAGGGCATGGCGTCCTCGCGCAGCGCCACCGGCACCTTGAGGAAGCCGCCGCCGCTCTTGCGGGGCATCCGGACCCGGCGCAGCACGTCGTACCCGACGAGCCGCAGTTCCACGACGCCCGCTTTGACGGTGGTGACGTAGACGGCGTGAACTCCCCACGCGTGCCGCAGGCGTTCGGCCGAGGCGGCGACGTCGGCAGGTTCCTGCCCTGGGGCTAGCCGCAACCGGAGTCGTAACCCGGTCGAGGTGGGACGGAGGACGCCCCGGCGGGGCGGGACCGGCCGGATCTCCCGCCGGGTGGTGGCCTTGACGGCGAGGACTCTGAGCCGGGAGGGCGCCACGGTCAGGCCGCAGGCGTCCATGACGGAGCCGTACGAGCTGAGCAGGCGGACCGTGGATATCGGGCCACCGACTGCGGACCAGTAGACCGCCGGATGCTTGGCCCGGGTGTAGGCGGCCCCGCCACCGAGTGCGGCGAGGGGACCACCCACCTCCAGGAGTGTCGTCAGGTCGGACATCAGGCGGCAGCCCCGGCGCTGGCCGGGAAGGCGGCCGGGGTGACGGCGGCGGCGCGGTAGGCGATGCCGTGACGCTGCTGGCCGTTGAACACGGACTCCCACGGCCGGGCGACGAGCCCCGGCAGCGAGACGGGCGAGCCGAGGACGAGCCCCTCGGACACGCCTCCCTCGGGAACGGTGACCTTGATCAGAGCGGACTCGCCGTCCTCGATGTAGACGACGCCGATGGTCATCAGAGCCTCACCGCTCACCGCGTCCTTGGCGATCTCGCCGGTCTGGCGGTCGCGGACCTTCGGCTCGGGGGCCTCGGTCAGCAGGATCGTGGCGGCGGTGCTCTCCACACGGATGGTGCGCACAGAACACTTCCCGTCTACTCGTCTATACATGTAGCAATCCATGAACCCGATCTCCCGGGCTCATGACGATCACCCTGCCACACGACTTGCCCACTCGTCTATACGAGTAAGCGTGTTGGAGTGTACGAGTTCAGAAGAACGACCACACGGCCCAAGCAGGACGGCCGCGGAGGCTTCCCGAGGACCTCCACTGTCAGACCCTTCCGCCATGCTCTGCCCATGCTGATTGCGACGAACGTTCAGGGGCACGCGGTGAAGGACCCCTCCCAGCCGGCGATAGGCACGATGCTCGCGAACCTGGGACAGGGCGACCACCTGATCCTGGAGCGGCAGGACGAGGACAGGGAGGGCGACTGGTACATCCAGGTGCTGTTCCGCGACAACAACACCTACCAACTGGAGTACCGCGACGGCGTCCCCGCCGAGCACTACCAAGCCCTGACCGCCTCCCAGGACAAGGCCCGTCAGGCCCTCCTCGACTGGGCAGCCGACAAGCCGGACTGGCAGAACGGCTTCACGTGGAACAACATCGGCGCCATGTTCGGCGCCCCGACTGTTGAGGCCACGGATCAGCCCACCCCCTAGCACCGCACTCGCGCCCATCACGCGATCAGGTCGCGGGGAGCTGGTACGACAGCACGTAGGCGTCCGCCGCCATGACCGTGTCGCAGACCTCCACGGCTCGCCCGTCGGTGTCGAAGGCGGTCCGGACCAGGTGGATCACGGGCACGCCGGCCGCGAGGTGGAGCGTCTTGACCTCGGAGGGCGAGGGCATCCGAGCGCGGATCTCCTCTTCGAAGTGGTCGAGGCGGTGGCCCAGCTCTTCGAGGCGGGCGTAGATGCCGCCGGGGCCGGGGTTGGGTTCGGCGATCTGGGTGCCGCGGGCGATGTCGAGGGGGAGGTAGGAGGTGGCGAACTCCACGGGCCGCCCGTCCAGCAGATACCGGCGCCGCCGGGCCAGGACGCGCCGTACGGAGCCGAGGCGGGTGGAGACGTCCTGGCTGGCCTTCTCTTCCTTGACCTCGAGACTGTCGACCTGCGGGTGACTGCCGGCCGCATCCGCCTCCCCGATGAACGCGGACTTGCCCTGCTCTCGGTGGCGGCGGGCGAACCGGTCGGAGGCCAGGCGCCGCACAGGCGGCCGGGGCCGGACGAAGACGCCCTTGCCGTGCTCGGCGTGGACCAGGCCCTCGCCGGTGAGGACGGAGAAGGAGTTGCGGACGGTCATCCGGGAGACCCCGTAATGCTCGACCAGCTCCGCCTCGGAGGGCAGTTTCTCGCCCTCACGGAATCGCCCACGGTCGATCGCCTCGCGCAGTTGGTCGGCGATCTGCCGGAAGACCGCACGATCGCTCGTGGGGTCGAGATCGCCGAGGAGGCCCGAAGAAAGAGGGCTCACTGTGTGTACTCCTTTAGGTATCTAGACGAGTGGGCGAGTGAAGTTGCTACGGTGGAGAGCCTAGCCATCCGGGAGGGCCGAGGAACGTGAGCACAGAACGCCCGCACTCCGTGAGCGTCGCCGGGGTCGTCGTCGACGCCCAGGGCCGTGCCCTCCTGATCCAGCGCCGCGACAACGGCAAGTGGGAGCCGCCGGGCGGTGTCCTCGAACGCGAGGAGACCATCCCTGAGGCCCTTCAACGCGAGGTCCTCGAAGAAACCGGCATCAAGATCGCCCTTCCGGCGACCCTCACCGGCGTCTACAAAAACATGACGGGCTTGATCGTCTCCCTGGTCTTCCGCTGCGAGGCCGCCGACGGCACGCCCACGACCGGCGACGAGACCCGCGCCCTGCGCTGGGCCACCCGCGAAGAAGTCACCGACCTGGCCGACGAGGCATACGCGATCCGCGTCACCGACGCACTCGACGCCATGACCCCGCCGGCCGTCCGCGCCCACGACGGCGCGAAACTCGTCTAGCCCGAACCCGCTGCACATGGCGGCCTACCAGCACGAAGGAACTTGTATGCACGAGTATACGAGTCGAGTCCGAGTCTGGGGACTGACTTGCCCAGGATTTCCCGAAGAGGTCAGCCGGGCCCGCCGCTGGACGAGAGACATCCTGCGCGGATCGCCCCTGGCCGACGACGCAGCCCTGATCGTGAGCGAGCTGAGCACGAACGCACTCCTCCACACGAGCAGCGGCGGAGAATGCGGGAGCTTCCACCTGGCCCTGGCAGTGGCACCCCAGGTCATCGCGCTGTCGGTCACGGACGACGGAGGAGGCGGCGGCGCCCCGAAGGTCGAGCACCAGGACCAGGACGCGGAACACGGCCGGGGCCTGGGCATGGTCAGCGCCCTCGCCCACAGGGTCGTCGTCCAAGGCGCGGGCGGCGGCTACACGGTCACCGCGCCCCCGGCGGGGAGGCCACCCGTGCTGATGGACAAGCCCCGCCGGGGCTTCTGGTGCGAGTGCTGGACCGAGGACCTCACCGCCGGAATGCAGTGGCCGGCACTCCGGGCATCCTTCGACGCCTACTCCGCACCCCAGGCAGACAGATGGGTCGCCATCGCACTCCGCACCATCTCACCGGCCCTCGACCCAGACACCTCAGACGAAGTCTGGGCCTGGCTCCACGACGGCCGCGCAGAAACCCGACGAGCCCTGCTCCGCTTAGAACCCTGCACCGTGTCAGTCACCCAGGCCAGCACCCGCATCACATGGACGATTCCGGCCAGTGGTCTTCCTTCCACTGGCGCATCGGCACGACGAACAACTCCCGCCCTGCGCATACGCCTTCAGGCCCCAGGCGAGGAGAGTCTAGGTTCACTTGATGCTTGACGGCCCAGCGCCTCACTCTGGAGCCGGGCCTCAGGCATGCTCGCCTGCATGAGCGCCTACAGCAGCGATCCGGACCTCAACGCGTACGACGTCACCGGCAACGGCACGGAAGTCGACATTGCCACCAACCTGCTCAACGGCGACATCAGACTCTCGATTCTGTGGACCCAGGAGATCCTCCTGTCCGCCGAAGCCGCCGACCAAGTAGCCGACGCACTACGACGAGCCGCAGCCCAGTCCCGCAGCATCACAACTGCCCCAAGCACCGACTGAGTTACAACTTTCTCTACTGGTTCAAGGGCCCGCGCACGGCGCGGGCTGGCCCCCTGGGCCCGGCCCCTCTGCGCCTTCGGCGCCAGGGCCGTGCCCCTGGGGCCGCAGCGAGCTACGGCCCTGAGTCGAGACCTGGACGAACGCAGCCACGATCAAAGCCAGCCTCCGGCGGGGGCGCTCAGGCTCCGAGATGGCGGGGGCGCCGTTCGCGAGTGCCGGCGAGTCGGTGGCGTGCGCGGGGTGCTCCCATCCCGCCTGCCATCGGCCCAGGCAGAGCCGAGCAGACGCGGCCCAGGGCGTCCAGGTCGTTCGTACAGTGGCGCGCTCCACCTGGACGCCCTGAACCACGCCCGCTCCACGGTGTGTGGGCCGACGGCAGACGGGATGGGAGCTGGGGAAGGTGGTGGGTTGAGGAAGAGGAGGGCGAGCAGGCGGCGGCAAGCCTGATGCGCAGCGGACGTAGAGAATCGCCTGCTACCGCACTGTCAGCGCGTCAGGGTCACCAGTCCGAGGATCACCAACCCGATTCCCACGAATCCGAACTGCAGTCTCATGCGTTTAAGGCTTTTCCACGGCGTTCCCCATCGCGTCCTGTAACGCGGTGAAAAGGTCAGACCCGCCCAGTCCCACACCCAGACGTCCACGCCGCGATAGCCACAGGCCACCACGATGAAGGCGCCGCCCGCGATCAGTGCGAGCACCCCACGGAGAAGCACGCCCTTCCTCCCCCTGCCTCATGACTAGCGTCGCTGTCGCGGCATTGTCGCAGGAGGCGCCGAAGATAATGGGGGCGGTCCCCAGCAGTGCCGAGAGAATGGCCGCGTTTGTCAAGACTGCATGCGGCGGCTGACACCAGCGACTGACACCAACAAGCGCGAACAGCAGCGATCAGCGCCGGACCTCAGTGGACGATTGGCCGAGGCGCAGGCCCGGTTGGTAGACGTCGACGGTCTCCCGTGATCGACCTGATAAAGATGAGGCCAGACCTCAAAATCAGATTCCTAGGCCGTCGCCCGCCGGACCTGGTAGTTCCAGCGTGTGAGCGACCGGACGACGGTCTCGGCGCCAATGGGGTTGGCGCTGTGCACGAAGACCGTTCCGATTCGGAAGGGCCGTCCATTGAAAGCGGCTTCTTCCATGAGGGTCACCACGGGCAAGATGCTGTCGTCGCCGCCGAGGTCGTGGTCGAGCCAGAGTTCGTCGATGAAGGTGTCGCGGTGCTCTTGCAGGAGCTTGACACCTTCGCCGCTGGTGCGCGCGATCTGCGTAGCCCAGGGCAGCGGCCGGAGGTCGTCAATGCCAAGGATCACGGGCGTCGGTGCGAGCGACTCTTCTTTCACCCGCCCATCATCACAGCACTGCCGCGGCGGGCCCAACAGCGAGGACGACGTAGTCGGCGCTACGGATCAGAAGGTTGCGCATCCGCTGCGGCAGCCCGGTCACAGGCCGGGCCGTCTCAGTTTCCGTCTCATTCAGCGCCGTACATGGGCGTTCAGCCCGGACCACACATGGCAACTGAGTCATGGACCGGCCAGCCGTGAACACAGGTGAACGGCACTGTACGAGCCCCGCGCCCCCACCACCACAGTTGGAAAGCGTGTTGGGGGCAACCCCTCACGAGTTCGAATCTCGTATCCTCCGCAGCCGCCTGACCAGGCGAAACGAAGAGTCGAGCCACGAGTTGTGGCTCGGCTCTTCGGCGTGGACCGGTTGCATTTTTTGTTGCACTTACGCCCGACATTCAGAACATTTCACTGAACGGTCAGGCGCACGCTTCCACATCCCGCGTCGGGTGAACGAACCGGCTATGTGGCGCACGCCTACGGAACCTTGCGGTAGACCTCGCGACGGTTGCCGACGACCAGGATCCACACGGTGAGCTCCGGTCGTGCCTCGCGCGCGGCAGTCGAGGCAGGCCACAAGCCGCCAACGCCCGCTGGCAGGAACCTGCCCTGATGCGGCACCCGCCGACCATGGAGGTACGCCATTCTGGAAACCTGGCGCCGAGCCTCCCGCCCCACTGCGACTCCCCGGTCTGACGAGGTGCACCCCCATGAAGTCCCGATCAGCGCTGGCGACATGGCTGAGCAGCCTCGACGGCTCTCGTCTGGCACGCGTGCTCGAAGCACGAAAGGAAGCCATGTCCCCTCCGGAGCCGCGCTCGGTGGGGGAACTGGCGGACCGTCTTCAGCGCCCCGGATCGGTGGCACTGGCCCTGCCACGGCTCGCGCTGCCACACCTCCAGGTGGCCGAGGCGCTGGCGGCGCTGGGTGCGCCCGCGTCGCGCGATGCCCTGGCGGAGCTGCTGGGGGCGACGGACGACGAAACCACCCGTGAACTGGCCGTCGTGCTGGATGCGCTGGCCGATCAGGCTCTGGTCTGGCCGGACGGCGCGGGGAAACTCCGCATGGCCGCACCACTGCGCCACGCATGGGACGCGCCCCTGGGACTGGATGCGCCACTGGAGCAGCTGCTTGCGGGCGCGACCTCCGAGGACCTGCGCGGCATGCTGGCAGCCCTGGGCATCAAGCCGCCGGGCACCAAGCCGCAGCGTCTGGCCGCACTGGTGGCACATCACAGCGACCCGGAACAGGTCGTCCCACTGGTCGCGAAAGCTCCTGCGGCGGCTCGGAAGCTGCTCGAACGCCGCGCGGCGGGCGTGCCGGGGCAGCCGCAGTTCATCGTGTTCGGCGCTCCCGGCCCCGGCCTCGAACCGGGCGCCCGGTGGGCAGTGGAGCGGGGACTCCTGATCCAGGATCGTCACGCCTACGGTCCGGCCCGTATGCCGGCCGAGGTGACGCTCTCGCTGCGCGGACCCGGCTGGCACGCCCCGTTCGTACCAGTCCCGCCTTCCGTGCGATCGACGTCCGTCACCCTGGCCGAGGTGGACCATGAGGCGTCGGCCGCGGCCACGGCGTTCGCGTCCCGTGCCGTCTCGGTCCTGTCGGCCTGCTCGGACACCGCGCCGACCCGACTGAAGTCCGGCGGGATCGGGGCGCGTGAACTGGCCCGCATCGGCAAGGCCGCGCAGGCCGACGACGCCGTCGTACGCCTTGCTCTTGAGACGGCGTACGCCGCCGGGCTCCTGGGCCGGGACGGCGACCGCGTGGCGCCCACCGAGGCGTACGACGCCTGGGCGGAGCAGGAACCCCCGGAGCAGTTCGCGGTACTGCTCCAGGCATGGCGGAACCTGCCGCTCACCCCGACCGAGTCGCGCGACGAGGACAATAAGGCGCTTCCCGCTCTCGCGGGAGCACCACCCTGCAATGGCTGTGTGCAGGCTCGCCACGGGCTGTTGGCCGCAGCCGGGCAGCGTCCGGCAGGGCAGGGCACAACGGTCACCTCGGATCTGGGGCCCCTGATCACCTGGCACCGCCCGCTCACCCACTCATCGCCCCCGGACGGAACACCGTTCGCCACCGTGATCCGTGAGGCCGAAATTCTCGGCGTACTCGCTCGCGGCGCTCTGTCCGCCTTCGGTATCCATCTGCGGACCGGCGACACGGAGGCGCTGGGCATGGAGTGCCGACGACTGCTGCCCTCGGCCACCGCGACGGCACGGATCGGCGCCGATCTCACCGCCGTCGTCACCGGCACACCGTCCGCGCGACTGGCCTCGCTCCTGGACGCCGTGGCCGACCGTGAGACCAGCGGCACGGCATCGGTGTGGCGGTTCAGCGCCGGCAGCATCCGCCGGGCACTGGACGGCGGCCGTGTCTGCGACGACATCACGGCCGACCTGGCCGCTGTCGCCGCCGGGCCCCTGCCGCAGCCGCTGTCCTACCTGATCGCCGACACCGCACGCGGCCACGGCCGCGTGCGCGTCACCCCCGCCGCCTGCGTCATCCACGGCGACGAACCGGCTCTCCTGGCCGAACTCGCCGCCCACCGCAAGCTCGCCAAGCTCGGGCTCCGGCAGTTGGCGCCTACGGTGCTCATCAGCCGCAGCCCGCTCGACACGACCCTCGCCACGCTCCGGGCCGAGGGGTACGCCCCCGTCGCCGAGACGGCCGAGGGCACGGTACGGGTCGAGAAAACCCGGCCTCAGCGGGCCGCCGCGCCGGTGCCGGCTCCGGGCGGCACCGGCGCGAGGGAGAGTGGCCGGATCGCTGCCACAGGCACGGCGAAGAAAGCCGCCCCAGTCGACCCGAACACCTTGGCGGCCCGGTTGCTGGCCGCCCCACCGACGACTCCGGAACCCGCGCCGTTCGATGGAGGACCGCCCTTCGCCACGGACACCGAGGAGATCGTCGCAGGGTGGGCGAAGCACCTGCCGTACGGCGACGTCCGCCAGCTCGCCCACGCCATCGATGCCGACGCACCCATCACCGTCGACTACGTCGCCGCCTCGGGGAACCGGACGGTACGCACCCTCAGCCGCCTCGAACTCGACCCGCCCTACCTCGAAGCCTGGTGCCACCTGCGAGAGGACAAGCGCGTTTTCACCCTCTCCCGCATCCACGGCGTCATGAGCCCCGTGCCCGAATGAAGAAAAGATGGTATCGAGAGAGATAGTATCTCTGTCGATACTATCCCTCTCGGGAGGCTTGCCATGCGTCGTTTCATCGGGCGGGATCGCGAGCTGAACGTGCTCGACACCGCCTTGCGGGCGGTCCACGATGCCGTCGGGGCGGCGAAACCGGGGCAATGCGTCCTCATGCGGGGAAGACGGCGGGTCGGCAAGTCCAGCCTCGTCGAGGAGTTCCTCCGGCGTACCGGGACGCCGTACCTCTTCTTCACCGCTGCGGGCGGCACGGCGGCGGACGAACTGACGGAGCTGCTCGACGCCGTCGCCAGATCCAACCTGCCGGAGCGGGAACTGTTCTCCGAGGAGACCCCGGCGCAGTGGAACGCGGCCCTGAGGCTGCTCGCGGAGATGCTTCCCGACGACAGCCCGAGCGTGGTGGTCATCGACGAGGTTCCGTATCTCATGGACCGCATCGACGCCTTCGAGGGAATGCTCCAGCGGGCATGGGACCGGCTACTCAGCCGAAAGCCGGTACTTCTCCTCCTGGTCGGGTCCGATCTGTCGATGATGGAGGCACTGAACAGCTACGACCGTCCCTTTCACCAGCGGGGGCGGGAAATGATCGTCGGGCCCCTGAACCCCGCCGACATCGGCGAGATGCTCGGCCTGTCTCCGGCGGCCGCGTTCGACGCCGCGCTGGTCACAGGGGGTCTCCCCCTGATCTGCGCGGAGTGGCAGGCCGGGGCCGACGTCTGGGAGTTCCTCCGCGACTCGCTGGACAACCCCATCTCGGCCCTGCTGGTCTCCGCCGAACGCTCACTGGCCGCGGAGTTTCCACCACAGGCGATGAGCAGGGAGGTACTGCGGGCCATCGGATCCGGAGAGCGGACCTTCACCAACATCGCGCGCGCGGCCGGCGGCATCGCCCACACCACTCTCACCCGAGCCACAGACGTGCTGACCGAGAAACGGGTCGTGGCCGCCGAACTTCCCCTCTCCCTGAGGCCGTCGAAGGAACGCCGCTACCGGGTGGCAGACCCATACCTGCGGTTCTGGCTCGCGTTTCTGGATCCGCACATGGCGGAGATCGAACGGATGCGGGGGGATCTCACGCTGAGCCGCATCCAGGAGCAGTGGACGAGCTGGCGGGGCCGCGCCATCGAGCCCCTGGTGCGGGAATCCCTCGCCCGTCTCCTGCCGGACGGGCTCCTGCCTGCCGCCCCGGCGATCGGCGGGTACTGGACCCGCAGCAACGACGTCGAAATCGACTTGGTGGGCGCCGACCGGCAACCGGTGGCCAAGCAGTTGCTCTTCCTCGGCTCGGTCAAGTGGCTGGAGAACTCCGCGTTCGACAGCCACGACCTGACCGCACTGCAGAAGCACCGGGCAGCGATCACCGACGAGCCGGTACCGCTCGTGGCGGTCTCCCGCAACGGGGTCGGTTGTTCCGGCCTTCAGGCGGTGTACGGCCCCGAGGAACTGCTCAGCGCTTGGCGCAGGGCATGAGCAGGAACCGAACGCCTGGTTGCAGTTCTGGTTGCATTCGCTGCTGTTCAGCACGGTCCGCTACCTGCCCCCAGCCCCATTCCGCTGCAGGTCAGGACACTGCCGATCGATCCCGAACCCCCAGACGAACATTTGGAAAGCGTGTTGGGGGCAACCCCTCACGAGTTCGAATCTCGTATCCTCCGCCATTGCTCTCACCGGGCAATATGTCGAAGGGCCCCACCTCAGGGTGGGGCCCTTCGACGTCGTCCTCAGTTCCCGTTGTCCTGGTTTTTGTCCACAGCGGGTGTTTCCGGAGCTCTCCAGATGGCATCGGCGATCTCCCGGGCCACGTCCTTGAGCATGGCGTCCGGCACGTGCAGGTACCTCGCCCGCATGCCTACCGAGGTGCCCGGCTCCCACCCCGTGATCTGATCGATGACGCGATCCGGGACACCGAGCGGCATGAGCGCGATAGTCCGTGTTCCGGCTCAGTGGGCCACACCACGCCATGTGCCCTAGATTGCTTTGAGCCTCTACAACGTGGGAGTCCAGCAGGCAGTGCCATCAAGGCGGAGGTGCAGCCTCACTCCTCCACCAGCGCCTCGCCGCGAAGTGGAACCCTTCGGTGCGCGGTCGACGAGGCGGCCGAACAGCCGCGGAACCTTTGGCTCGATCGATCTGAAGACGTCTGCCGAAGGCAGCACGGACATGGACTCTCCTCCTGTCGTTGCATCAACGGCAGGAGGCTCACCACCGCGAAGGACAACCATCCTCATCCGACGCAGCATGCGCTGATGAGAGTGAACGGCACGCGGTGGCCGAGTGAAGCGGCACGAGTCGGCGATCACGTGTGGGCAGGGCTCACGCATTGGCCTCCTTGCCCTACGGGTCACGGCAACCTGGTAGGGGCATTCACACCAAGAGTATGGTGACTTGTATGGCAACCAAGAAAGTAACGGTGACGATCCCCGAAGATCTCCTGGACGAGATCCGCGCCGAGGCGGCTGAGCGGGGACTTTCGGCGTACGTCGCCGAAGCACTGCGGTTCAAGCGCGATCGGGACCGGCTGCTGGAGCTGGTCGACTGGTTGCAGGAGGAACACGGGCCGGTCACCGAGGACGAGCGTGCGACAGCCCTCGCGGAACTGGACGATCTCGACGCCGAGCACGAGCGCCGCCGCACGGCCGGAGGACACGATGCCGGAGAGGCCGCGTGAAGAAGCGCGCCGGTGAGCACAGGCAGCGGCCACTGCGCGTCTTCGTACTCGACTGCGAGGCCCTGTCCCTGGCCGTGCGCGGTGACCGCAAGATGATCGCCCGGCTCGACCTCGCGGCCGGGGGTGAAGCCGAGGTGGTGACGTCTCCCATGACGCTGGTCGAGGCGTTCGACGGCAGGACCACCGAGCAGCGCTGGGACTGGGTGCTGTCCCGGCTCAAGGTCGCAGACATCGGCAAGGACGAAGCCCGCCAAGCCCGGCGTCTCCTGGCCGACGCCAAGCTGCACGGTCACAAGTACGCCATCGATGCCGTGCTCGCTGTCATCGCACGCCGGCAGAAGGGGCAGGTCACCGTCTTCACCTCGGACGTGGACGACCTGGAGAAGCTCCTCCCGGAGACCATCGTCGTCAAGCAGGTATGACCCGGCGCTCTGGTCGACCACGAGGCAGTCACGGTCCATCCTCTTTGTCGCGGGTCTCGCTCCGGTGTCCTGCTCCTAGTGGTCGGAGCCGCGGTCGTGCTCGTGGCCCGGGCAGAGGTCGAGCGTGGTGCACAGCATGATCTCCTGGCAGGGGCCCGCTGCCGGTTCCGTGTCCGCCTCGTCGTCGGCATGGGGCACGAACCGCCACTGCGACGCCTTGGCGTGCCGTGTGCCGTCCGCCCTCTCGACGTGGGCGTGCAGCGTGCGGGCCTGGGGGTCGTTCGTCTCCACCAGCACTTCGTCCGCGCGGAGCGGGAAGTGGTCGTGCAGCAGGCACAGGCCGAAACGGTTCAGATTCCCGTGCTTGGCCAGTACCGCCACCAGGTCCTCGACGAACTCGGCGTCCTGGGGTCCCAGCCCTTCGGCCTCCTCGAACCGGGGAAGCGGCTTGCGCGGGACGCCCACCGGGGTGTCGGTCATGGGTCCTCCGTCAATCGGCTGACGGTCACCGGCCTTCCATTCTCAGGCGCCGAACCGGGCCCCGCAAATGCCACCGGCACGCCCAAGGGGGTGCGTGTCAGGCGTTCGACGTGTGTCTGTTCATGACAGATGCGACGCCTTGTCTAGATTCGCCGGGGACAGGGAGAGGTGTCGGCCCTATGGCGATGACTCGATGGTGGCGGCTGTTGTCGCTCGTGGTGCTGGTGTCATGCGTGTGGACGTGCGACCCGGCGTCGGCGCAACAGCGGCGGGACCCTGGTACCGGCTGCCAACCGGAACACCTCCAGGAAAGCAGCGTCGAGGCCACCTTGCGATTGCAGCAGCACAAGGAGTCGCACCCCTGGCTCGTCTCCGACATGACGGTACGGGTGCCGAGAGTGTGGCCGCTCGCCAAGCAGCTGACGTTCAGCGTGCAGTCCCCGCAGTACCGCATGGCCATGCGGTGTCTGCTGCTCGGCGACGAGACTCCCGGGAAGCGCAACGAGTGGCATCCCCGCGATCCCGTGGTGACCGCCACCGACTCCTCGGTCGAGGTGCACTACGTCGCGTACAGCTGGATCACCTCGAACAAGCCCTTCCCCGTGGGCCCCTGGGAAATCGTCCCCGCAGGGAGAACGTGGATGGTCTACCTGTGGCCGCGGACCCTTCAGACCGTCCGGTGGAAGCGGATCGAGGCCGATCTGGACGGCCTCGCCTTCAGCGACCTCGTGGAACGGGCGTCGTCCTCCACGGAGAACAAGCTGGTGTGGACGAACAGGCTGCCCCAAGACGTCCAGGTGGAGATCGATCCGCCCCGGCTGCGCCAGCTGACGGCGACGCTCACCCAGTCGCTCTGGCCCACGGCGGGCATCGCCTCGTGGTGGGTGTGCGCCTCGCTCCTGATCGCCGTGGCCGCACTCCGTGCCCGGCGTACCGGAACAGCCGCCGCGCACGGGACGACGCCCCCGCCACCGGTCGGGGACATGGCCTGGCAACCGGCGGCGGACGGCCCCGACACCGACACCGAACACAGCACGAGCTTCACACGGACGCTGTTGGAGTGGGCCGTACTCAGCGGAGCGGTCGCCCTGGCGCTGCTGCTGCTCACACAGTGGGGAGTCAAACCCCTGTGGTGCGCCGTCCTCGGCATCCTCGCAGGCCTGGCCCTGGTGCTCGTCGCCCGCCCCTGGGTCCTCGGCGCGCCACCGGCCGCACCCGGCGCCGGCGCTGATGAGCCGGACCCGTCCGACGACAGCCGGCGTCGTCAGGCACTCGCCGTCACGGCAGCCACGTGTGCGGTCGCGGGGATCGGCCTGCTGGTGATCGTGGCCCACGGTGCCTTCGGTCTTCCGTGGAACCTGGCGCCGTTGACGACAACCGCCCGGGGCCGCACCGGGCTTGTCCTGGTCGGACTGGCGACCGTGTGGCTGTGGCTGGCCGCGATGCTCGCCTGGGCCTGGCGGTTCGCGCACGAAGGAGGATTGCTGCGCAAGCACTGGACCAAGCAGTGGGACGAGGTCCCGGCGCAGTGCGTGGCCGTCGCCGGATGTCTGCTGGCGGCCGTCGCCGCGATTCTGCTCGGACTCGCCTGGCATGCGAGCTCGAAACAGTGGGGGCGCGTCAACTGGCTCGCCGAGCACTACGACCCTGTCGAGTACAACAAGTACCAGAGCAAGCTGCTGGAGAACTTCTTCTTCAGCGACCTGAAATGGGTCTTCGCCTACAGCTGGGTACTGACAGGCATCGCCCTGCTGGCGCTGCTGCGTTACCGCAACAGGCCGCACCGGACACAGGGCCGCCGATCCGAGCGGTTCTCCCGCGGGCCGAGCAAGCTGGATCTCCTGCTGACCGTCTCCTTGTTCGCCTTCTTCGTCGGAGTGCGGGCGGCGAAGTTCGCGAATGCCAGCGCGCTGTACGGCGTCTGGCTGGTGCTGAACATCGTCGCCGTGTACGCCGTCCTCCGCGTCGGGCGTGACTGGTCCGTGCTCGGTCGGATGGGCGACAGTTTCTATGCGAAGAGGCTGGGCACCGAGCCACACCGGGAAGAACTGGTGGACAAGGCCCGCCACTACCTCTACTTCACCCACCAGAAGCGCCTGCTGGACGGGGGTCATGGAAACGGGATGACCTGCGAGGGGCTGGAAAAAGAGCTGGAAGACCTGCGCAGTTGGCTGGTCACCGCATGCGGGGGAAACGAGCCGCCAGAGCAGATCTCGGTGCTGGACATCGCTCTGGCCTGGGGACCGTACGGGCACTGGTGGTCCAATGCGGTCCGCGCGGCGCGACTGGCATTCCGGTTCGGACTGCCGGCCACCGGGCTTTTGCTCTACTACCAGACAAAGGCTCCCTACTGGCAAGCACAGATTGTGTTCAGCCCTGTCGGCATTCCGGAATTCGTCGCCGACCTGATCCTCTATCAGATGGCATGGGCGGCGGCCGGCTTCACGCTCGGGGCTCTGTGGCGTCTGCTGCCGGGACGCCGGAGCCAGGCACGGGCGTGGTTCCTCACCGCCGCCTACAGCGTCCCCGTGGTCCTGGCCGCCGCGCTCATCCATTTCTTCGACACGGATCCCCGCCAGCTGCTCCTGTACGCCGCCCTCCTCCTGTGCGTCCTGACGCTCACCAGCATCTGGATGGACCTGGCGACCTTCCGTAAGGACCTGCAGTACGAGTCCAGCCGTTTCTCCCTGCTGCTGTCCGTCTACCAACTGCGCGGCCTGTCCGTTCAGATCGCCTGGGTCCTCGTCCAGGCGGCGGCCATCGTGGGGATCTGGGTCCATCTGGCCCACTGAGGGCGGACCGACCACCGACAGAGCCCGGGAGGCGGCCCTCCTACGACGTCGTCTCCGGGGCCTGGAGGCTGCCGTAGCGCTCCATGCGCTGCCACCGCACCCGGGAGCCCGACAGCGCGGTGAAGACGGACTGGATGACCACCAGGTACATCAGCTGGCGGTAGACGAACTGCTGCAGGGGCAGGCTCCACAGCGGGCCGGGCCGCTCGCCGTCCAGGCGGAAGGCGTACAGGCCCATGAGGAGTTGCAGCAGCAGGAAGGCGAGCCACAGGGCGGTGATCCGGAGCGGGTCGAGGAAGAGCAGGCCGTAGACGGCGAAGACGTCGACGACCGGTGCGAGCAGGGGCAGCAGGACCTGGAAGAGGAGGAGATAGACCAGGCCCCGGCGGCCGAGCTTGCCCGCAGCGCCGCGCTGGACCAGGGCGCCGCGGTGCTTCCACATCGCCTGCAGGGTGCCGTAGCACCAGCGGTACCGCTGCCGCCACAGGGCGCCCAGGGACGCCGGTGCCTCGGTCCAGGCGACCGCGTGCTCCTCGTACACCACGCGCCAGCCGGCCCGGCACAGCGCCATGGTGAGGTCGGTGTCCTCGGCGAGGGTGACCTCGCTGACGCCGCCGAGGGCGAGCAGCGCCCGGCGCCGGAACGCGCCGACCGCACCGGGCACGGTCGGCATGCACTCGGCGAGGTCGAACAGGCGGCGGTCGAGGTTGAAGCCGACCACGTACTCGATGTGCTGCCAACGGCCGAGCAGGCCACCGCGGTTGACGACCTTGGCGTTGCCCGAGACGGCTCCCACGCCCGGGTCGGCGAAGGGCTGCACGAGGGTGCGTACGGTGCCGGCTTCGAAGACCGTGTCGCCGTCGACCATGACCACCAGGTCGCAGGTGGCCGCGGCCAGGCCGGTGTTGAGCGCGGCCGGCTTGCCCGCGTTCTGCTGCCGGATCACCCGTACCCCCGGCAGGCCGAGGGACTCCACCAGGTCGGCGGTGCCGTCGGTGGAGCCGTCGTCCACGGCGATGATCTCGACCGGATGGTCCGAGGCGAGCAGGGAGCGTACGGCGGCCTCGATTCCGGCGCTCTCGTTGTACGCGGGGACGATCACGCTGACGCGTTCGGTCACCGGCGGCCCCCAGGACCAGGTGCCATGCCCTGTCCGCTGCCGCCGGTGCCGGCGGGCCGCGAACAGCATGACCGCCGCGCGCAGGACGCTGACCGCACCGGCCGCGAACATCAGTACCTCCAGCAGCCGAACGATCCAGTCGCCGCCCCGCAGCAGGCCGATCAGGGCCATCCCCTGGAGGTGGTCGCCCAGTCCGGCGCGCTGGACCGGGCCGGCCATGCCGACCGCGGCGCCGACCGTCGCGAACCGGAAGCCCCGGGCCTTGAGCCGGGGGATCAGGGTGTTCAGCGCGGCGACGGTCTGGGCGCGGTCGCCGCCGCCGTCGTGCATGAGCAGGATCTGTCCGGCGCGGCCGTGCGGGGTGGCGTTCGCGAGGATGCGTCCCGTACCCGGGCGCTGCCAGTCCTGGGCGTCCTGTGTGGAGAGCACCGTGACGTACCCGGCCGCGGCGGCCTGCTTCAGGACCGACCAGTCGGCGTCGTCCAGCGCGTCGTTCTCCGAGGAGTACGGCGGCCTCAGCAGTGCGGTGGTCACCCCGGCCGCGCCGGCCACCGCGAGCTGGGTCTCGCGCAGCTCCAGCGAGCGCTGCCACGGGGCGAGGCGGGACAGGTCGGGGTGGGTGAAGGTGTGGATGCCGATCTGGTGGCCGTCGGCGACGATCCGCCGGACCAGGTCGGGGTGGTCCACGACCTCGGTGCCGACGACGAAGAAGGTCGCGTGCACATGGTTGCGGCGCAGCACGTCGAGGATGCGCGGCGTCCAGGTGGGGTCGGGGCCGTCGTCGAAGGTGAGGGCGATGGTGCGGGTCTGCGGACGGGCGGTGTGCGGGGCGGTGTCGGCGTCCGCGATCACGGGGCCGCCCTGGACCACCCGGCCGGGCACCGCCCCGGCGCGGCCCCGGGGGCCGGTCACGTCGTCCGAGGTGATCCCGAACATGTGGTGGGTGTAGCCCTGCAGCAGCAGGGCGGACGACAGGGTCACCACGAGCACGCACAGCAGCAGCCAGTGGGTGCGGGGGGTGATCCGGCGGGTACGGCCGCGCAGGCGGAGCGCGGCGGTGCGGCTTCGGCGATCGGTCATCTCAGGGCCCCGGATCACTTCACGGGCTTGTGGGACGAGCCGACGGCGCGCCCCTTGCCGGAGTGCGCCGCGGTGGCACCGGCGGTGGGCGTCGCGGTGGAAGTCGCGGTGGTGGCGGTCGGGGAGGCAGTGCCGGCCGGGGACGTGGTGCCGGTCGGTGTCGTGGTCGGCTCGGAGGTGGCCGCGTCGGCGGTCGAGGCCGTCGGACGACCGGTCGGGCCGGAGGCGGTCCGGCTCGCACCGGGACGGGAGCCGTCGTACGCCGTACCGGAGCCCGCGCTCCCTGCCGCGTGGCCGGTGCCGGCCGGGGTGCCGGGTGCGGTCGCGTGCGGCGTGTGCGGGGTGTCCGGCAACGGGACGAACGGGGCGCTGATGGTGGGGCCGCCCAGGACCGTGCTGATGAGCAGGGCGACATAGCAGGCGGCGGGGATCACCAGCAGCCGTGCGGCGCTGCGCACACGGCGCTGGCGGCGGCCCGAGGCGTCCACGAAGACCGGCCGCGCCGGATCGCTCTCCGACGGGTCCCGGTCCGGGGGCGGCACGGTGATGACGTCACCGTGCGGAGAGTCCACGGTGCCGAGATGGTCCGGCCCGGCCCCGGGGAGCCCGGTGGCCCGGAGGTGCGGCTCCGGCAGGGTCGGGTCGGGAGCGGCGGTGGCGATGCCGCCCTCTTGGCTGTGGCCGTACCCGTACCCCGGACCGCCGTACGACTCCTCGCCGTACGCCCGGCCACTCTCGCCCGTCATCTGCACGAAGTCCCGCCCCTGTCCATGCGGACGACCGACATGGTCGTCCGCATGGACAGTGCGCGCGAGCCCGAAACTGTTACACCTCCCACCCCGGAAGGCCGCAGGTGAGCGGTGCGGTCGGGCTAGGGGCCGCTAGGCGGCGATCCGTATCTTCTGCGTCACCGTCACCTGGTCCAGGTCCGACACCCGTACCGTCAGCTTCATCGTCCACTCGCCCGCGATGGGGAGGCTGACGGAGTTGGTGGCCCAATAGCCGCCGCGGTCGGCGAGGTTCGCGGGGAGCGGGCCGATCTTCTGGGCGGCGAGGGTGAAGGAGAGGCCGAGTTCGGGGACGGTGGAGATACCGCCGTCCTGGGCGAAGACGACCGCCTGCACGGAGTTCTTGCCGACCCGGCCCGGGTCCAGGGTGATCTGTACCTTGCCCCGGCCGTTCGGGGTGCCCACGTCGAACGGGACCATGGCGACGACGGCCGCGGGTATCCCGACCTCGCTCGTCGACGCTCCCGACGCGGCCGCCTCCGCCGCCGCGCGGCCGGGCAGGGTGCCGGTGAGGATCGTGGTGACGACGAGGACGACCACGCCGACGGCGACTTCGGCGAGGACCGAGCGGCGCAGGGCCAGGTGGCCGGACGTGGCGAGCGGCTCCTCCGGAGGCCGGGAGCCCTCCACGGGACGGGGGTCCGCCGGGGAACCGGGGTCCGCCGGTGCCTCGGCGCCCTCCGGGGAACCGGGGTCGCCCTCCAGGAGCGGGGCACCGACCGTCTGCGGGACGCGGGCGCGGGCCGCCGTGGCCGGTGCGGCCGCGAGCTTCGCCGTCCAGCGGCGGGACCGGGAGGCCGCCGCCAGCAGCAGGGTCACGGCGGCGAGTTTGACCAGGAGGAGCCTGCCGTACGACGTGTCGGTGAGCGCCTGCCAGGAGCCCAGGCCGCGCCAGGACTGGTAGACGCCGGTGCCGACGAGGACCGTCACCGAGGCGAAGGCCACCCGGGAGAAACGGGTGACGGCGACGGCGGGGAGGGGCGTGGCGGTGGCCCGGTAGAGGGTGATGAGGAGGGCCGCGAGGCCGCCCAGCCAGAGCGCCATCGCCAGCAGGTGCAGCACCGAGGACGTCATCGCCAGGGGGACCTGGATACCGGCGGAGGCGTGTTCCGCCACCGCCCAGGTCAGCGCCAGGGCGATGGCGAGGGCGGCTGCCGTGGCGAGCAGCGCACGGGACGGGCGGGTCGGGTCCGCGCGCTTGCGGAGCAGGAGGTAGAGGCCCGCGACGATCGCCAGCAGGGCGGCCCTGGCGAGCAGGGCCAGGCCGGGCCGGCCCGTCGCGGAGCCGGCCAGGGCGGAGAGGTCGAAGGCCGTCGCCGGGGAGGTGCCCTCCTCGTACGGCGAGCGCAGGACGAACAGGAAGAGCGTGGCGGCCAGCAGGGCCCACCAGGCCGTCCGGATCGGCTTGCGCAGGGGGGTGGGGTCCGGGGGGCGGCAGACGGTGATGAAGGCGACGGCGCCGATCAGCAGGGCCACGGCGAGGTACGCGATGTAGCGGCCCATGTTGTAGAGGCTGTCGGTGGCCGGGTTCTCGACCGGGCCGGTGGAGACCGGCACCGTGGTCGCCGACGGTTTGCCCACGGAGAAGGTGAGGGCACCGGAGACGGGGTGGCTGTCCGCCGACACGACCCGCCACGCCACGGTGAACGTGCCGGTGCCGAGCTTCTTCGGGAAGGTGATCCGGGCGGTGTCCGAGCCGGCCGGACCGTGTTCCGCCTCGCCGGTGGTCACCCGGTGGTTGGTGGGGTCGTACACCCGGAACGAGTCGTCGAGCAGGCCGACGGACTCGGTGAAGGTCAGGGTGACGGATCCGGGCGCCGACTTGAGTACGGCGCCGTCGGCGGGGTCGCTGCCGCGCAGCGCCGCGTGTGCGGAGGCTGGGGCCGCGGATGCGAAGAGGAGGGCGGCGAGGAGGGTGCCGATCAGAGTGAGGGACCGTAGAGCCCTGTGCCTGGTCGGCGTCGGCTGCTGGTCGTGTTCTTCGCCCACGTCACCGTCCTGAGTTCGGAAACACGCGTTCGTGTGTCATACGGATGGGGGGCGTTTGGCACTCATTTTGTCTGTGGGTGGGTGGGGGCCGGTCGCGGAGCCCTCGGGGCGGCCGTCGGTGCGCGCGGGACCATCCCAGGTGCGCCGGAACAGGCCGCCCTCACGGGGGATCGGCTCCAGGTCGACAGGGGTCTCCCCGGTTCGAGCGAAGCCGAGAACCGGGGAAGGGCGATGAGGTCCTCAGGCGTCATCATCCGGGAACGCTACCTGCCGGGTGAGAAAGGCCAGTTGGGCGTGCTTCTCGGGCAGGTGGACGTCCGGGAGGTCGATTTCGGGGAGTACGACGGCCGGGCCGAGTGCGAAGCCCTGGCGTTCGAAGCGGGCGATCGCCTTCTCGTTGCGGACGTCGGGGTCCACGACGATGCGGTGGCGGTCGAGGCCGCGCAGGGCGTATGCCGTGAAGGCGGTCAGAAGGGCCTGCGACCAGCCGGGGCGGGGGCCCTCGGGTCCGGCCGGGGCGAGGAGGACATGGATGCCGATGTCGCCGGGGCGGACGCCGTAGCACTCGCTCACGCGGTCGGCCTCCGGCTCGTAGGTCTGGAGGAGCGCGACCGGTTCGCCGTCCTTCTCGGCGAGGTAGGCGTGGTGGGTGTCGAGGGTGGCCATGTGGGCGTAGATCTCGGCCACTTGGGCGTGGGTGAGGCCGGTCATGCCCCAGAAGACGGCGCGTTCCTCACTGACCCAGGCGTGGACGGCGTCCGTGTCGCGTGCCGGGTCGAGGGGGCGGAGGCGGACGGTGCCGAAGCCGGGGAGGGCGTGCTCGAAGACGGGGTGGTGCTCAGACATCGGTCTCCTCTGATGCATCGGTATCGGTATCGGTATCGGTGAGGTCCACGCGTTCCAGCCGGTCCCAGTCGGTGACGACCGGAGCCAGATCTCCCTTGAGCCACAAGGGGAGTTGGTCGGTGTTGTGGGGTGCGCCGGGGACGCCGTCCGCGCCGTGCGGTACCACCCAGAGGCTGTCGTCGCGGTGGGCGAGGTCCCAGACGTACCGGGCGGCCGGGCCGCGCGCGGAGAGGTCGGTGAGGCCGGGCACGGCGGAGGTGCACAGCACGCAGTCGTGGTCGCCGGACAGCCCCGGTCCGTCGTACGACGGCTCGGGCAGCGCCCGCCAGGGGGCGAGGCGGTGGGTGTCGCCCCAGGTGCCGGTGGGCTTGTCGGCGGCGACTTCCTCGATCGCCGTACGGACGACGGCGGGGCGGTCGACCCCGTACAACTCGTCGGCGCGGAGAAGGTGTTCCAGGGCGAAGGCGATACGGGGGGTGAGGGCGAGCCAGGGGAGCAGGACCTCGGGGTAGGCGGGGGTTTCGGTGAGGGCGGCGAAAGCGGGGTGGGCGGCGAGGTGTCGTACGACCGCGGTGCGCACGGCTGCGTACACGGCGGCGTCCGTGCTGTCGGCATCCATCCGGCGGTCCCAGGCCAGGAGGCGGTCACGGAGTCCGGTGGCCGCGGGGGTGAGGCCGTCGAGGGCGGCGAGGCGGTCGAGGAGGGGGGCGGCGGAGGCGAGGTGGGTGTCGGTGTGGATCACGGGCAGGCCGGCGGCGGACCAGGTGCGGCGCTCGTCGAGGAGGGCGCGGATGCGGTCGGCGCGGTGGGGTGGGGCGAACTCGACGCCGAGGGGAGTGGCCGGGCCGCGCTGATTGGCCATCACGGCCACGCCGTCGGTGATGTCGCCGTACGGCATCTCGTGCCAGCCCTGCCATTCGTGGCCGGGGAGCCAGGCGGGGGCGAGCCGGATTCGGTTGGTGCGGGAGCGGACGGGGACGCGCCCGGCGACGCGGTGCAGGGTGCCTCCGGCGGTGTCGGCGGCGTGCACGACGTTGACGGGCTCGGCCCAGGCGTCGAAGGCCCGGTCGACGTCGGCGACCCGGCGGGCGCGGAGGAGCGGGAGCAGGGCGCCGAAGCCGAGGTCGTGGGTGACGCGGGGTGGGTAGCGCAGCGCCAACGCCTCGGCTTCGCCTTTGGCGTGTGTTCTCCCACCCGCACCATCCGTGCGGCTTTCACGGTCAGGTGCGGGTGGCCCTTGTGGGGGCCGAGCGCCGTCGGCGGCCACCCGCCCGTCGGGCGTGTCAGGCGACTCGGCTGTCGGCACGCCGCTCTCGCGGGCGGGACCGGGCAGCGGCTGCGGCGGCCGAGCGCCGGCGGCAGGCGTCGGCATGGGTGCCGTGTCGGATTGTTCGGTGCGGTCGGCTTCCGCCGGCTCCGGCTCCGGCGGCTTTTCCGCTGCTTCCTCTTCGCCCGGGCCCTCCGGGCCCCCGGCGATCACCGGACCCCGTTCGGTCTCGATCACCTCGACCCGTACCGGGGCTTCGCCCGCGACCTCCACCGTCTCCGTATGCCGTTCCGCCCGGCCCCACCTGCCGTCGGGGCCCAGCGCCTGCACTCCCGTCGGTGTGCGCCGCAGGCGCTCTCGGTAGAGGTCCTGGTAGTCGGCCATCGCGTTGGTGATGGACCAGGCGACCGTGCCGGTGTGGGCGAAGTGGGCGATGCCGGGGACGCCGGGGACCGCCAGGCCGATGACGTCGAACTCCGGGCAGGAGAGGCGGATCTGCTGGTAGACCCCGGGCGCCTCGATGAAGCGGTGGGGGTCGCCGGCGAGGAGGGCGTGGCCGGTGGTGGTGCGGGAGCCCGCGAGCAGCCAGCCGTTGCTGCCCGCGGTGCCGGGGCCGTCCGTGGCGAAGAGGGGGACCGCCTCCTCGCCCAGGTGCCGTATCGCCTCCTCGCGCCACAGCTTGGCCGGGAAGCCGGCGAACAGGATGTGGGTGGCCAGCCAGATGCCCAGGGGATGCCAGGGCTCCCAGCTGCCGGGGGCCAGGCCCGTGCGGGCGAACTCGGGGGTGCGGGCGGCGCCGGTGGCCAGGCCCTCGTTGACGCCGGCCACGTACGCCCGTACCCAGTCCGCCGTCTCCGGGTCCCGTTTCTCCAGCGCCTCGAAGCAGCGTCTCGCCGTGTCCGCCAGACGGGCCCGGCGGGCGAAGACGTCCCAGGTGACGGCCGAGGAGCCGAGGAAGGACGCCGACGTGCCCTGCACTCGGTGCCGTTCCACCTCCAGTTGCCAGGCGCGGTCGACGGCCGTGACCCGGCCCTGCGCGCGGGCGAGTTCGCGGGCGTCGCCCGCCCGCAGATGCGGGATGCCCCAGGCGTCGCGGTACGTCTCGATGGTCACCCTGTGACACCCCTTGTGTGAGGTTAGGCTTGCCTAAGTCAGAACGTGGGGGAATCGTACGTGAGGTGTGTGAGGGCCGGGCAGGGCGGGCGGCGGCGGGCGCGCATCGCGGGTCCGGGCGCGGGATCATCGAGCCATGGACGCCAACGCCAACGCCCCCGTTCTGCATCTCGCCCAGGACCCCGAGGCCGACGAACTCCTCAGCCGCAGCAGGCTCGCCGCGCTCACCGGCATGCTGCTCGACCAGCAGGTCCCGATGGAGTGGGCGTTCAAGGGACCGGCCACCATCGCGCGGCGCATGGGCACGGACGACCTGGACGCGCACGAGATCGCCGCGCAGGACCCGGAGGCGTTCGCCGCGCTGCTCTCCGAGAAGCCGGCGGTGCACCGGTATCCCGGCTCCATGGCCAAGCGGATCCAGCAGCTGTGCCAGTACCTCGTCGAGCACTACGACGGTGACGCCGAGGGCATCTGGCGCGACGCCGACAGCGGGGCGGAACTGCTGAAGCGGCTCCAGGAACTGCCCGGGTTCGGGAAGCAGAAGGCGCAGATCTTCCTGGCGCTGCTGGGCAAGCAGCTGGGGGTGACGCCGAAGGGGTGGCGGGAGGCCGCGGGGGCGTACGGGGAGGCGCGGTCCTACCGGTCGGTGGCCGACATCACGGGGCCCGAGTCACTGGCCAAGGTGCGGGCTCACAAGCAGGAGATGAAGGCGGCGGCGAAGGCCGCGAAAGCGGCGGGGGCCGCTGGGGGCGCGGGCGGGTGACGGTGCGTTGTCGGGTGCGGGTGCGTTGTGGCTGGTCGCGCCCGCGTGGCGGAGCCGCATGTGAACACAGCCCCGCACCCATGGGCAGGGACAGTCGGCGGCCTTGCGACGTGCCCCCTGGGGCAGGGACAGTCGGCGGCGTTGTGGTGTGGTCGTCTTCGTCACCCGGGTGGCCCTTCCCCGATGGCAGGGCCGTCTCCCCCGGTCTCAGCTGGAACCATGACCGAGCCCCCCAGCACCGGCCCCGCCGGCGACGACCGCAGAGCGCACTCCGGTGCGTGGCGTGAACCCGAGCCGGCCTTCGAGGGGCCATTGCACGCCCTCTCCAAGGCCGCCTGGCAGACCGTGCTGCTCACCGGGATCGCCTCCCTGATCCTCGGCGTCCTGGTTCTCGTCTGGCCCGGTCCCTCGCTGCTCGCCGCCGGTGTGCTCTTCGGCGTCTATCTGCTGATCAGCGGTGTCTTCCAGCTGGTCGCCGCGTTCGGCACGCACAAGACGACCTCGCTGCGGGTGCTGGCGTTCATCAGCGGCGCGCTGTCGATCCTGCTGGGCCTGTTCTGCTTCCGCGGCCCGCTGGAGTCGATCCTGCTGCTCGCCCTGTGGATCGGGATCGGCTGGCTGATCCGCGGGATCACGCAGACGATCGCCGCCGTGCACGACCCCGGGATGCCCGCCCGCGGCTGGATGATCTTCCTCGGGATCGTCACGTTCATCGCCGGCGTCGTGCTGATCGTCTCGCCGTTCAGGTCGGTGGCCGTGCTGACCCTCGTCGCCGGCGTCTGGCTGGTCGTCGTCGGCATCGTCGAGATCATCGCCTCGTTCGGCATCCGCAGCCGCGCCAAGCTGATCCCGCAGTCCCTGTGAGCGACGTCAACCTTGCGCCGCACCGGTACGCCGAGCGAGCGGATCTCACGCCCGGCGCGATGAACACCGCCCGTCGCGCGGGGAGATGACCGCCATGAGCAGCGGCCCCGCATCCGGACGCCCGCAGCCCGGCCGCCAGGCCCGGCTGCGGGCGCTCGTGCTGCTGCTCGCCCTGCTGCTGGCCGGCGCCCCCACGGCGGCCCTCGCCGCCGGCGCCCCCACCACCTCGGCCGCCTCCGCCGACACCCTCGAACACGACGTCCTCGACACCCCGCTACGGCCCCCCGCCCGCACCGTCCATCGAGCCGACGTACCGGAGCGCCCCTCGCCGCTCCCCGGACCTGCGGCCGACGGCTGCCCGGCGGACCACCACCGCCCGTGCCCGACGGCACCGCGCCCGCCGTACGCCGCGCCCCTCCTGCGCACCGTGGTCCTGCGCTGCTGACCGACCGACCGGCCCCGCGTTTCCCCAGGTCAGTCAGTTCTACGCAAGGAACACAGCCATGTCCTCAGACCCGTACGCGGTCCTGCGCGCCCTGCTGCGCGCCGAAGCCGTTCGCAGCGCACCGAAGCCGGAGACGAAGGCGGCGCAGCCGCAGCGGCCGCGTCCCCAGGAGCGGAAGAACGGTTGATGCCGAGGTGAGCCGGGCGGTGCGCCCGGCTCACCCGCCCACTTGCTCACCTGCTCACCTGCGTCTGCGGGCCGTGCCGAACAGCGACCGCGTGATCTCCCGGCCGAGCTGCGTGCCCACGGACCGGGCGAGGGACTTGAACATCCCGCTGCCGACCACCTGTTCGACAAGGGAGGGTTCCTCTTTCTTCGCAGGCCGCGGCTCCGCGGCGGGGGCCGGCTGTGCCGCACGCAGCCTCTCGTACGCCGACTCGCGGTCCACAGCCTGTGCATAACGTCCGTGGAGGACCGAGCCCCGCACCGCCGCGTCCAGCTCCGCCGCGTCCACCGGTCCCATCAGGGACTCCGGCGCCCGCAGACGGGTCGCCGCGACCGGTGTCGGGGCGCCGCTCTCGCTGAGTACGGTGACCACGGCCTCGCCGATGCCCAGCCCGGTGAGGAGCTCCTCAAGGTCGTACGACGACTTCGGGAAGGTCCGCACGGTCGCCTTCAGCGCCTTCTGGTCCTCCGGGGTGAACGCCCTGAGGGCGTGCTGGACACGGTTGCCGAGCTGGGCCAGAACGTCGGACGGTACGTCCTTCGGGGTCTGTGTGACGAAGAAGACGCCGACTCCTTTCGAGCGAATCAGGCGCACCGTCTGGGTGATCGATTCCAGGAACGCCCTCGACGCGTCACCGAAGAGCAGATGCGCCTCGTCGAAGAAGAAGACCAGCTTCGGCCGGTCGGCGTCGCCGATCTCGGGGAGGTCGTGGAAGAGGTCGGCCAGCAGCCACATCAGGAACGTCGAGAACAGCAGGGGTTTGTCCTGGACGGCGGGGAGTTCGAGGACCGAGACGACTCCGCGGCCGTCCGGTGCCGTACGCAGGAGGTCGGCCGTGTCGAACTCCGGCTCGCCGAAGAAGTCCGTCATGCCCTGTGCCTCGAAGGCGGTCAGGGAGCGCAGGATCACCCCGGCCGTGGCCGTCGAGAGCCCGCCGATGTCCTTCAGCTCGGCCCTGCCCTCGTCGGAGGTGAGGAAGGCGACCACCGCGCGCAGGTCCTTGAGGTCGATCAGCTCCAGGCCCTTGGTGTCGGCGTAGTGGAAGATCAGGCCGAGGGACTGCTCCTGGGTCTGGTTGAGCCGGAGCACCTTGGAGAGCAGCACCGGGCCGAAGCTGGTGATCGTCGCCCGCACGGGAACGCCGTGGCCGAGGCCGCCCAGCGCGAGGAACTCGGCGGGGAAACCGGTCGCCGTCCAGTGCTGGCCGACCTCACCCGCCCGGCCCTGGACCCTGTCGTTCGGCTGTCCGGGCCTGGCGATCCCCGACAGGTCGCCCTTGATGTCCGCCAGGAAGACCGGTACGCCCTGCGCGGAGAGCTGTTCGGCGATCAGCTGGAGCGTCTTGGTCTTGCCGGTGCCGGTGGCGCCGGCGACCAGGCCGTGGCGGTTGAGCATGGGGAGGGGGATGCGGACCGGGGCGTCGGGACGGCACCGCCCGTCCCAGAGCAGGGCCCCGAGGTCCAGCGCCTGACCGGTGAAGGCGTACCCGGAGGCGATCGCGGCGACCTCGGGGGCCTCGGCGGCCCCGGCCGGGGGCGCACCACCGGCTTCACCGGCATTCGTCATCGGACCCCCTGTTCCCTTTTAGCCCGTTTGATTACCTTTACGGTGTCTTTTCCAGCGTCGCACTCGGTCGCCATGGCTGCGCCCGGAACGTCTGGACCGGTAGGCTTTCCGTGTGATCTTCAAGCGCATCGGAAACGGCCGGCCGTACCCCGACCACGGCCGGGAGAGCACCCGGCAGTGGGCGGACGTCGCGCCGCGCCCGGTCCGCCTCGATCAGCTCGTGACGACCAAGGGGCAGCTCGACCTGGAGACCCTCCTCGCCGAGGACTCGACGTTCTACGGCGACCTCTTCGCGCATGTCGTGAAGTGGCAGGGCGACCTGTACCTGGAGGACGGGCTGCATCGCGCGGTCCGGGCCGCCCTCCAGCAGCGTCAGGTGCTGCACGCACGCGTGCTCGAACTCGACTGACGCCCGCTCACCACCCGTCGTTCCGCGCCGGTTGCCCCTTTCGGGTTGGAGCGTGCACCGTCGGATGATCATCTATTAGTCAACGCTCGCGTGGCGCACTACGCTGCGCTCATGAGCATGCTGACTCCCCCCGGCATGGGCGGCCAGTACCGGATCACAGGGGACAAATACCCTCGCATGCGCCCGCGCCGGCGGCGTGCCCGGCTCGTCCTCTCCGCGGTCGCCTCCGTCACCGCGCTCGGCCTGGTCGGCTGGGGCACCCTGCAGCTCATCGACGTCTTCTCGGGCGGCGACAAGACGGCAGCGGCGGCCGGCTCGACCACCGAGTGCGTCAAGCAGGCCGTGGCGAGCGCGAGTCCGGCGGCCGGGCCGTCGGCGGCGGCGCTGCCGAAGCCGGCCCAGATCACGGTGAACGTCTACAACGCCACGACCCGCACGGGCCTGGCCAAGGACACCGCGGACGAACTCAAGAAGCGCGGCTTCAAGATCGGCGACGTCGGCAACGCGCCGACGAAGTTCGACCAGAAGGTCAAGGGCACGGCGATACTGCTCGGCCCCGCGTCCGCCCTGAAGACCTCGCTCCCGGTCCTGGCCACGCAGTTGACCGCGGCCGACCAGCGCACGGAGGCGGGCCGCAAGGGCGCCGCCGTGGACCTGATCATCGGCGACGCGTTCAAGAACCTCACGCCCCAGACGACGGCCGACCAGGCGATCGCGGCCCTGGCGAACCCACAGCCGAAGTCATCGAAGAAGACCTGCTGAAAGCAGAACAGCGCCCCGAAAGGGGCGCTGTGGGTACCCCCGGCCGAAGGTTGGGGGAGGAACTGCGCGGCCAGTCACGACGGAGCAGCGGCCGCCAAGGCACCCGCACCCCTACGGCGCCAAGGCGCTCGGCGCCCCGCTCCCCGCGCGCTACTCGGCCGCGCCGTAGAGGCGGTCCCCCGCGTCGCCCAGCCCCGGCACGATGTACCCGTGCTCGTTCAGGTGGTCGTCCACCGCCGCCGTCACGACCGTGACCGGCGTGCCCGCCAGCTCGCGTTCCATGACCTCGACGCCCTCCGGCGCGGCCAGCAGGACCACCGCCGTCACATCGTCCGCGCCGCGCCTGATGAGCTCGCGGATCGCCGCCACCAGCGTGCCGCCCGTGGCCAGCATCGGGTCGAGGACGTACACCTGGCGCCCGGAGAGGTCCTCCGGCATCCGCGAGGCGTACGTGGACGCCTGCAGCGTCTCCTCGTTGCGGATCATGCCGAGGAAACCCACCTCGGCGGTCGGCAGCAGCCGCACCATGCCGTCCAGCATGCCGAGCCCGGCCCGCAGGATCGGCACGACCAGGGGCCGCGGGTAGGACAGCTTGACGCCGGTCGTGGGCGAGACCGGGGTCTGGATGTCGACGGCCTCGGTCCGCACGTCCCGGGTCGCCTCGTAGGCGAGCAGGGTGACCAGTTCGTCGGCGAGCCGCCGGAACGTCGCGGAGTCGGTGCGCTGGTCGCGCAGCGTGGTGAGCTTGTGGGCGACCAGAGGGTGGTCGACGACGTGGAGACGCATGCCCATAACAGTAACCGCGTCCGCGTACACCTCGCGCTGGCCCGCGCGCCCCCGCGCCGGCATCAAACCCCTCGTCCGGGGGAATGTGGGAGGCACGGATCGAGGTGGTGTGACCGTGCCCGAGCTGCCCGACCGCGCATACGGCGGCCCCGAGGACGAGACGGACGCCGAGCGGCGCCGCCGCCGCGCCCGGTTCCTGCGCGAGCTCGCCGAGGCGCGGGCACTGCGCGACCGGGTGCAGCCCCGCCGCGCCAAGGTGGCCCGGCTGCGCCACGCCATGCGTATGCGGACGTTTCGCTGGTAAGAGTCAGTAAGACTGTAAGACAGGTGAGAGTCGTAAAGCCGATCCTTCGGCAAAGATCCACTCCTTGTGGCGTGTTGCGGTCCGCCATGGGCAAGGCCGTGCGTGGGCTGCGGGAAAACCCGCGTACGATCCGCAGGTGGCGGCAACGAGTGCGCTGGTGACTGCGTTCACGGACGCACGGATGGCTCTTTGCGTACGTGCGATCAAAACTGCCAGACACAGGGAGCCGAAGACGTCCCCTGGACGCCTTGTTTCTGCCACGATTCCGAGTGGGTGGGGCTCGGAGCACAGCTCTCCCCGCCCAGAACCTCCGCCGGGGGGACCCCCAACCGGCACGCCTAAGACCAGTGGGAGAGTCACGGTGTACTTCGCCGCACTGCTCGCGCGCACCGAAGACGGGTGGGAAGCGAGCGACACAGAGCTCGACGATGTGGAGACCCTGTCGGACCTGGCCGACCTGGCCCGGGAATCGGCGTCGGACGCCGACGACACGGTGCTCGTCTTCATCGAGCAGGAAGACGCTTGGTTCGGCGTCGTGCGCATCGACGGTGAGGAGGACCCCCGGGTCTTCGTCTCCAGCGCTGCCGCCGCCGCCCGCAGCTCGTACGGAGAGCTCCTGCTCACCGACGAAATGCTCGGAAGGGAGCCCAAGGACGACGCCGACGACCTGGACGCCCTCGACCTCGACGGCACCGAGGACGGTGAGCCGGAGGCCGAGGACGACGAGGACACCGACACCTCCGCCGTGCCCGCGGGCCCGGTCGGCGACACCGGGATCCTCGAAGACCTGGGCGTGAGCGCGAAGGAGCTGCTGGCACTCAGCGACGACGCGCTCAGCGAGATCGCCGAGGCTCTGGGCGCCGCCGAGGTCCTGGAGACCGTCCGCTGACCCTCCACGAGGCAGCCGGGTCCCCGGACCCGGTACGCGACCGCTGGCGGGCCGCGATGCGGCTCGCCCTGGACGAGGCCGGCCAGGCCGTCCGGGGCGGGGACGTCCCCGTCGGCGCCGTCGTGCTGTCCCCGGACGGTACGACGGTCCTCGCGGCCGGTCACAATGAACGCGAGGCCACCGGCGACCCCACCGCGCACGCCGAGGTGCTGGCCCTGCGCCGGGCCGCCGCACGGCTCGGCGAGTGGCGGCTCACCGGCTGCACCCTGGTGGTCACGCTGGAGCCCTGCACGATGTGCGCGGGCGCCCTGGTCCAGTCCCGGGTGGACCGGGTCGTCTACGGCGCCCGCGACGACAAGGCCGGCGCCGCCGGGTCCCTCTGGGACGTCGTACGGGACCGGCGTCTCAACCACCGCCCCGAGGTCGTCCAGGGCGTCCTGGCCGAGGAATCCGCCCGCCTGCTCACGGACTTCTTCCGCACCCGCTGACGTGCCCGCCGGGGCCCGCTCCCGAGCCGCCTCCCGAGCCCTCTCCCGAGTGCTCGGATACGGATTTCAGAGCACAGCCCCCCTTGCTGTAAGGTCTCCCTCGGTAGCGTGTCCGAGCGGCCGAAGGAGCTCGCCTCGAAAGCGAGTGTGGCGCAAGTCACCGAGGGTTCAAATCCCTCCGCTACCGCTTGGAGAAGGGCCCCGTCTGAAGACGGGGCCCTTCCTGCGTTTCGCTCCCGTCGCCTCCGGAGCGCATTTCCGTCGTGCGCCCCTTTTCACGCCCCAGGCCCGACAAAAGGCCTCGACCAGCGGGCCGTTGGGCCCCGAGGGGGGCGTGAAGGTTACACTCACGGCCGGCAGCAGGGTCCACAGCTACGCAGACGCGCCGGCAGAGGCAGGCACAGGGGAGGCCGCGGTGGCGGTGAATGCCAAGAAGATCGCCACGTACGTGCTCGTGGTCTTCGCGCTGTACGTGATCATCACCGACCCGGCCAAGGCGGCCAGCTACGTCCAGATAGGCTTCGAGGGCATATCGGACGCGGCCAAGGCCATCGGGCAGTTCATGACCTGGCTCGTCAACGGAGCGAAGTAGCGCACCACCCCCGGGAGCCGCCATGATCCGCCACCTGGTCCTCTTCAAGCTCAACGAGGGCGTCGAGCGCGACGATCCGCGCGCCGCCGCGGGCGCCGAGGCCTTCTTCGCCCTCGGCGGCCAGATCGAGGAGCTCCGCTTCTGGGAGTGCGGCTGGAACACCACGGACCGCCCCATCGCCTACGACTTCGCGATCAACTCGGCGGTCGAGGACCGGGACGCCCTGAAGCGTTATCTGGAGCACCCGGCCCACCAGGCGGCCGCGGCGCAGTGGCGGGAGTTCGCCACGTGGGTGATCGCCGACTACGACTTCTGAGCCGTACGGCGCTTTCCCGATCCTGCCCCCCGCCGGGAACGGTGGGGGGCTTTCGCACGTCTTATGCACCAACTTGCCACAATTCACTCTCAACACGACGTTATGCGGTGCTTGCACACAGTGCACATGTCTTGTGATGCTATGACCGCTTTTGACGGATGATTGACCGATGAAGAGGTGGCGTTGACCGTGTCGGCCAGTTCTGCGCCGCCCCAGGAAGAGGCGCCCGCCCCAGCCCAGCCCCCCAGTCAGAGCCCGGCCCAGAACCCGCCCCAGAACCCCGCTCAGAACGCCGCACAGAACCCCGCACAGCCCCCCGCCCAGGCGCCCGCCCCGGCCCCGGAGAAACGGCGCGGCGCCGACACCCGGGCGCTGACCCAGGTGCTCTTCGGCCAGCTCAAGGAGCTCAGGCCGGGCACGCCGGAGCACAACCGCGTGCGTTCGGCGCTCATCGAGGCCAACCTCCCGCTCGTGCGCTACGCGGCCGCCCGTTTCCGCTCCCGCAACGAACCGATGGAGGACGTCGTCCAGGTCGGCACGATCGGCCTGATCAACGCCATCGACCGCTTCGACCCGGACCGGGGCGTGCAGTTCCCGACCTTCGCGATGCCGACCGTCGTCGGCGAGATCAAGCGCTACTTCCGGGACAACGTCCGCACCGTGCACGTACCGCGCCGGCTGCACGAGCTGTGGGTCCAGGTCAACAGCGCGACCGAGGACCTGACCACCGCCTTCGGCCGCTCCCCCTCCACCGCCGAGATCGCCGAACGGCTGCGCATCAGCGAGGACGAGGTCCTCTCCTGCATCGAGGCCGGCCGGTCGTACCACGCGACCTCCCTGGAGGCCGCGCAAGAAGGCGATGGGCTGCCGGGCCTCCTTGACCGCATCGGCTACGAGGACCCGGCCCTGGACGGCGTGGAACACCGCGACCTGGTCCGCCACCTGCTGGTCCAGCTCCCCGAGCGGGAGCAGCGCATTCTCCTCCTGCGCTACTACAGCAACCTCACCCAGTCACAGATCAGCGCGGAGCTCGGCGTCTCCCAGATGCATGTCTCCCGCCTCCTCGCCCGCAGCTTCCAGCGCCTGCGCTCGGCGAACCGCATCGAGGCGTAACCGCTCCGCCGGAAACGCCGCGACGGCCCGCCTTCGGCTGGGGGTACCCCCAGCGCCCCTTCGGGGCGCCGCCGAACCGCAACCGACTTCACCGGCCCTGCTCGGTGCCTCCGTTATCCGCCCGAGACCGCCCCCCGGCGACTTGGTACGGCCGTAACCGCAAACAGGATCGAGCCATCACCGGCGAGAGCGAATCGCTCACCAGCGCACTTCCCGACAGTTGAGGGGCGAAAAAGCGTCAGACCCCCTGCATCCAGGGCGGATTCGCATTTCACGTGTCGACATGTCACTACAGCGTGTTGCCGACATGTGACATTCTTCCGGAAGCGCGTTTGCCGGGGCCCAGGCTCCGGTATTCAGGTGAAGGCATCGTTCCTCGCCGGGAACGAGGCCGCGACCGTCCCGCGACCCAAAGGGGGTGGCATGTCCGCAGACCAGGGCAGCTCGAAGGTGCTCACGCCCACGACGAGCGAGGCAGCGCCCAAGGAGCTCGACACCATCGACGTGCTCGACAGCATCGATGGCACGATCGAAGGCGCCCCGGCGCTGGAGGCCCCTCCGACCCCGGAACTCCCGGGCTCCTCGGCGGCCCTCGACACCCGCACCCTGTCCCGCTCCCTGTTCCTGCGCCTTGCCGCACTCGAAGAGGACAGCCCCGAGCGTGCCTACGTCCGGGACACCCTGATCGAACTCAACCTCCCCCTCGTGCGCTACGCGGCAGCCCGCTTCCGCAGCCGCAACGAGCCGATGGAGGACATCGTCCAGGTCGGCACCATCGGCCTGATCAAGGCGATCGACCGGTTCGACTGCGAACGGGGCGTGGAGTTCCCGACGTTCGCGATGCCGACGGTCGTCGGTGAGATCAAGCGGTTCTTCCGCGACACCTCCTGGTCGGTCCGCGTCCCGCGCCGCCTGCAGGAGCTGCGCCTGGCCCTCACCAAGGCCAGCGACGAGCTGTCGCAGAAGCTGGACCGCTCCCCGACGGTCGCCGAACTGGCCGCCGTTCTGGGCGTGTCCGAGGAGGACGTCGTCGACGGCCTGGCCGTGGGCAACGCGTACACCGCCTCCTCGCTCGACTCCCCGGCCCCGGAGGACGACGGCGGCGAGGGCTCCCTGGCCGACCGCCTCGGCTACGAGGACACGGCCCTGGAGGGCGTGGAGTACCGCGAGTCGCTGAAGCCGCTGCTGGCCAAGCTGCCGCCGCGCGAGCGCCGGATCATCATGCTGCGCTTCTTCGCGAACATGACCCAGTCCCAGATCGGCGAGGAGGTCGGCATCTCCCAGATGCACGTCTCCCGGCTGCTGACCCGCACCCTGGCCCAGCTCCGCGAGGGCCTGATCTCGGACTGACCGCGGACCGGACCCGGACCGGACCCGGACCGAACCGGGTTCGACGGGTTCCTTACTGACGGAGTGTCAGCCACACTGACGCGATGCTTCTCCGTCGGGCACCCAGGACACCGAGCGGCCACCACCCCGCCGACACAAAGGCGCCGGCGGCCGCCACGGTGACGTCGGCGGCCACGGTGACGGCTGTGACCTCGGTGACCGTCCCCGCCCCCGCCCCCTCGACCACCGGCCCCACGCGCCCCCGCAGGGCGGCGCAGGGCCGGTGGGGCGCGGCAGCGGTGGTCCCGCTGGCCGGTCTCTGCCTGGCCTGCTCCCTCACCGCCTGCGGCGGCAACGACGGCGGCTATACGGCCGTGGGAGCGGCGGGTGGCCCGACCGGTACGCCGGCGAGACCGACGGGATCGGTGACGCTGGTCCCGCTTGACGGGTCGGACGGGCCGAAAGGGTCGGAAGGCGGCTCGACGGGGACCACGAACGGGTCGGCGGGTACGGCGGACACATCGGATTCCGCAGGATCCCGGTCGGCCAACTCGGCTTCCGGTACGGCGCTTTCGCCCCCATCGCCGTCAGCCCCCGCTTCCCGCCGCACCGGCTCCCGGCCGACGGCGCCGAACTCGCCCCAACCGGGCACCTCTTCGGCGTCCGCTTCGCCCGCCGCCCTCACCTGGAGCGCCCCCACCCGCGAGGCGACGGACCGGCGCTGGTGCGAGAAGGTGACGGTCGCCTTCCACAACTCCGGAGGCACAGCGGTCCGCTCGGGCACGATCACCCTCGGCACGCACATCATCGACCTGCTGGGCATCGACTGGTCGACGGTCGGCTCGACCGAGACCCTCCCGGTCCCCGTCGCGCCCGGATCCGGCACGGACAGGACCTGGACGGTCTGCGTGGACGACTGGCGGGTGCCGCTGGGCATGCACATCGAGACCAGGGTCGAGACGGTCGACTGGAAGTGAGCTGACCGGAGCCGGGCACGACGAAAGCCCGGGGCGCTCGTCCCCGGGTTCTTCGTCGTACCGCCGCCCGGACCGTCGTAGCGCGCCCGGACCGCCGTCCTACATGAACGCCAGCCAGGCCACCGCCGCGACCACGACCACCACGGCGACGACGCCGAGGATCAGGCCGACGCGCGGGCCGGAGGAGGAAGAGTAGGTGGACGTCGTCTGCTGGGAGGTCTGGGGGGCCTCGTCGACGAACGCGCGGAACATCTGGGTGCTACCGGCGGGGTCGTAGTTGCCCTGGGGGCCCTGGGTGTTAGCCATGGCCCGAGACACTAGCGAATCGGGGAGTTCGGCCCAAGTGGGGGGCTACCCGGGAGTGCAACACGCCCCACCTGGGCGTTTACGTTAGCAATACTTGCCTTTGCCAAGTTTTTAGCCCTACAGCCACCCGTTTGTTTGCCTGCAGCAACCAAACAGTTCTATGGTTGCCCCAAGCAACGATAACGGGAGGTGTGATGGCGGAGCAGGCGCAGTTCGAGGAGCTGGCACGTCAGCTCAGCGCCTTCGGGGCCGTGAAACGGGACCTCGCGCGGATCCTGCCGCACGAGTGCCCGGCCGGCTCCGCAGCCGTGCTGACGCTGCTCGGCCGCCACGGTTCCATGCGCATGAGCAAGCTCGCCGAGCTGCTCGCCGTGGACATGTCCGTGACCAGCCGGCATGTGGCGCACGTCTGCGAGCGCGGCTGGATCGAGCGGTCCCCCGACCCGGCGGACAAGCGGTCCCGCATCCTGCACCTCACCCCCGCGGGCGAGGCGACCCTCCAGGACCTGTCCCAGCGCAGCACCGAACTGCTCACCGAGCGGCTGAGCGACTGGAGCGACACGGAGATCGACCAGCTGATCGGGCTGATGACCCGGCTCCGGGACAGCTTCGGCGACTGCCGGACCACGGCCGCCCCGCATCCCCGGCCCGCCGCCGCCACGGCGCCGGCCCCGGGCATCGCGAAGGCCGCCGCCACGACCGCGGTAGCAACCGCCGCCCGCGCCCCCACCCCCGTACTCGAAGCCCCCGTACTCGAACCGACCACCCGTACACCCGCATAAGACGTAAGAAAAGGAAGCCCATGGCAACGACCACACCAGCCGGTGTGCGGGCTCACGCAAAGCCGCATGGGGGAGGCTCCGTCGAGCAGACCCCGATGACGCACCGGCAGATCATGGAGGCCATCTCCGGTCTGCTGCTCGGCATGTTCGTGGCGATCCTGTCGTCCACGATCGTCACCAACGCCCTGCCGCACATCATCACCGACCTCGGCGGCGGCCAGTCCGCCTACACCTGGGTCGTCACCGCCTCGCTGCTGGCCATGACCGCGACCACCCCGCTCTGGGGCAAGCTGTCCGACCTGTACAGCAAGAAGGCGCTCGTCCAGATAGCCCTGGTCATCTACGTCCTGGGCTCCGCGGCCGCCGGTCTGTCGCAGAACGCCGGCATGCTGATCGCCTGCCGTGTCGTCCAGGGCGTCGGTGTCGGCGGCCTGTCGGCGCTCGCCCAGATCGTCATGGCCGCGATGATCTCGCCGCGTGAGCGCGGCCGTTACTCCGGCTACCTCGGCGCGACCTTCGCCGTCGCCACCGTCGGCGGCCCGCTGCTCGGCGGTGTCATCACCGACACCTCGTGGCTGGGCTGGCGCTGGTGCTTCTACGTCGGCGTCCCCTTCGCCGTCCTCGCGCTGATCGTGCTGCAGAAGACCCTGCACCTGCCCGTCGTGAAGCGGGACGTCAAGGTCGACTGGGCCGGTGCGTTCTTCGTCGCCGCCGCCGTCTCGCTGCTGCTGGTCTGGGTCACCTTCGCCGGTGACAAGTACGACTGGATCTCCTGGCAGACCTACACGATGATCGGCGGCTCGATCGTCCTCGCGCTGATCTTCGTGCTCGTCGAGTCGAAGGCCAAGGAACCGATCATCCCGCTGCGGCTGTTCAAGAACCGCACCATCACCCTGGCCTCGCTGGCCTCCCTGTTCGTCGGTGTCGCGATGTTCACCGGCACGGTGTTCTTCAGCCAGTACTTCCAGCTGGCCCGCGACAAGTCCCCGACGATGTCCGGTGTGATGACGATCCCGATGATCGGCGGTCTGTTCGTCTCCTCCACCGTCTCCGGCCAGTTCATCACCCGCACCGGCCGCTGGAAGGCGTGGCTGGTCAGCGGTGGCGTCCTCGTCACGGCGGGCCTCGGCCTGCTCGGGACCATCCGCTACGACACGGCGTACTGGAAGATGTCGATCTTCATGGCGCTGCTGGGTCTCGGCATCGGCATGATGATGCAGAACCTGGTGCTCTGCACGCAGAACCAGGTCGCCCCCGCCGACCTCGGCTCGGCCAGCTCCACGGTCACCTTCTTCCGGTCCCTGGGCGGTGCTGTGGGCGTCTCGGCCCTGGGCGCCGTGATGGCCCACCGGATCACGCACTACGTGACCGAGGGCGTCGCCTCCCTCTCCCCCAAGTACCAGGCCGCCCTGGCCGGCTCCAGCTCGTCCAGCGACAGCCTCCCGGACCTGGGCAAGCTGCCCACCCCGCTGCGCACCCTCATGGAGAGCGCCTACGGCCACGCCATCGCCGACGTCTTCCTGATCGCCAGCTGCCTCGCGGCCCTCGCGTTCCTGATCAGCCTGTTCATCAAGGAGGTCCCGCTGAAGACCAAGGGTGGGCTCGCCCAGGCCGCCGAGGCGGAGAACCCGGCGGGCGCCGAGAGCGTCCCGGCCGCCGAGGCCGTCACCGCCGAGCAGCAGGTCCCCAGCTGGGCCGCCCCCGTCGTGAGCAGCACGGAGGCAGCTCCCGAAGCCGCCACGGAGGCCACCCGGCAGTTCGCCGCCGTCGCCACCATCGCCGCTCCCGAGCAGTCCGCCTCCGGCGGCACCCCGGTGCACGGCTTCGTGCGCGGCGCCGAGAGCGCCCCGGTCGCGCAGGCCGCGGTCACCCTGATCTCGCTCTCCGGCCGCCAGCTGGGCCGCTCGGTCGCGGGCTACGACGGCTCCTACCAGCTGGACGCGCCCGGCGCGGGCTCGTACGTGCTGATCGCCTCCGCCGACGGCCACCAGCCGCAGGCCTCCACCGTCCTGGTGGGCGAGGAGCCGCTGTCGTACGACATCCTGCTCAGCGGCACCAGCGGGCTGAGCGGTGTGGTCCGGGGCGCGGGCAGCGCGCTCCCGGTCAAGGACGCCATGGTGATCGTCACCGATGTGCGCGGCGACCTGCTGGCCACCGCGGCCACCGGTGAGCAGGGCCAGTTCGTCTTCGGCGAGCTGGTGCCCGGTGTCGTCACCGTCGCGGTGAACGCGGCCGGGTACCGGCCCCGCGCCCTGCCCGTCGAGATCGGCACCACCGGGGTCACCCGGATCGAGGTCGACCTGGACGCCGGCGCCCAGCTGCAGGGCGTCGTACGGGCCCCGCACGGGCCGCTGGCCGACGCCCGGGTGACCCTCGTGGACGCGGCCGGGAACGTGGTCGGCACATCCACCACCGGCGTGGACGGCGCGTACGCCTTCGCCGACCTGGACGGCGGCGACTACACCGTGATCGCGACGGGCTACCCGCCGGTCGCCACGGCCCTGAACGTCGCCGGCGCCGGTGTCGACGGCCACGACATCGAACTCTCCCACCCGGGCGAGTAGTTCACACTCCGGCCCGTGGCGGGCGCGCCCACAAGGAGGCGCCCGCCACGGGCCGGTCTCATACGACCGATTTGTAAGCGTCCGAGTGCATTGCCACTCAAGTGTTCGCAGGGAGAAACGGGATGGGACTGACCGCGAGGATCCGTACCCGGGACGGATGGGCCGTGTCGCACGCGGTCGTCACGGTGACCGACATGACCGGCAGCCAGGTGCTGCGCGCCGAGGCCGACGACGAGGGCGCGGTCCGTGACCCGAACCCCCTGGCGCCCGGGGCGTACACCGTCATCGTCACGGCCGTGGGCTACGCGCCCGCCGCCGCCAGCGCCATCGTCACAGCGAGCGGACGTGCCGAGATCGGCGCGATCACGCTGGCGCGGCAGGGCGGCTCCGAACTGCCCCCGCCCGGCCCGTGGACCGTGGACCCGGCGCACTCCACCGTCGGCGCCGTCGCCCAGCACCTGGGCATCTCCAGCGTCCGGGGCCGTTTCACGGACTTCGGCGCCTGGATCGAGATCGCCCCCGACGACGTCGCCAAGTCCCGCGTCCGGGCGGTCATCCGGGCCGCCTCCATCGACACGGGCAACGGCATGCGCGACACCCATCTGCGCTCGCCCGACTTCCTGGACGTGGAACGGCACCCGGAGATCACCTACACCTCCACCGGTCTGACGGCGGCGGGCTCCGACCGCTGGACGGTCCACGGCGAACTGTCCCTGCACGGTGTGGTCCGCCCCGTCGACCTGGACCTCGCCTACCTCGGCACCGGCGCGGACCCGTGGGGCGGCACCCGGGCCGCGTTCCGCGCGACGGCCGAACTGCACCGCGAGGACTTCGCGATGAACTACAACCAGGTGGTCCAGGCCGGCATCGCCGCCATCGGGACGACCCTGAAGATCGAGCTGGAGATCCAGGCGGTGCAGGGCGAGTCGCTGCCCCAGGCGTGACGCATGCCCCGCGTTCGCACGGGGCCACCCGGCAGGGCTACTCGGCCGGGTACAGCCCCGTGACGTGGACCCGTGACGCCGCGACGAAGTCGTAGATCAAGGCCCGTGACGTCTCCCGGGCCGGACCCAGATCGGCACGCGAGCGCGCGTCGCTGATCCGGTCGACCGACTTGAGGGCCTGTCGCCCGAGCTCGTCCAACTGTGCGGAGTGGGTCAGCAGTTCGGACCGGAACATCGCCTCCATGGCCGCGGCCCGCAGCCGCTGGGCCTCCCGCCGCAGTTCATGGAGCGATTCCTCCGCGACGGAGCGGCCGTCGTTCTTGGCGAACCAGTAGTCCATCTGGCCGCGCCGGTAGTTCGCCAGCGCGCCCCCGAACTCGCAGTAGGCGTCGATGCGTTCCCTCCGCAGGCGCTCGCCCCGGGCGAACTGTTCGGCCCGCATCGCGGTGCGCTGCTGGAACAGATGGGTCAGGGTTGCGCCGAGCAGTGTTCCGAGCACGGCTATGAGACTGGTGGCCACGCCCCGCATCCTGTCAGCGAAGCGTGGACGTAGGCACGGCAGAGACAGGCTGAGCGGGCTCCGCGGCCCTAGGCTGACCCCATGGCACCGAACATCGCGACGAACACCGCCGTCTCCCTCGACGATCTGCTGGACTTCGTACGCCCCCGGCACCGGGCGATCCTGCTCACCCGACGCGCCGACGGCAGCCCGCAGGGGTCTCCGCTGACCTGCGGGGTCGACGACTCCGGGCGGATCGTCGTCTCCACGTACCCCGAACGGGCGAAGACGCGGAACGCGAAGCGGGACGAGCGGGTGAGCGTGATCGTCCTGAGCGACGACTGGAACGGGCCGTGGGTACAGGTCGACGGACGCGCCGAGGTGATCGACTCCCCCGAGTCGGTGGAGCCGCTGGTGGAGTACTACCGGAACATCGCCGGGGAGCATCCGGACTGGGACGAGTACCGGGCGGCGATGGTGAAACAGGGGAAGTCGATCATCCGGGTCACGCCGGAGAAGTGGGGTCCGGTTGCCACCGGCGGTTTCCCGGCGCGGCTGGCCACGCCGGACGCGTGAGGGGGAGGCCGGGCGCCTAAGAGCTCGGGGGTGCGTCCCCGTTCGCGGGTGCGGGCTGTGTGTGGGTGCTCGCGCAGTTCCCCGCGCCCCTTTCGGGGCGCTGCACCTTGGCCTCGATGCCGGCGATCAGCAGGTCCAGGGCGAAGGTGAAGTCCCTGTCGAGCATCTCGGCCACCGTGTCGCCGCCGCGCGCCGCCATCAGGTCCCTGGATTCCCTGATCACGTCGGCCGTCTCGGGCGTCTCCGCCACCGCGTCCATCGCGGTGCTGAAGTATTCGTCGGGGGTCATGCCGGCCGCTGCCACCCGTTCGGCGAAGTGGCCCTCGATCGTGCCGTAGCCGTACACGAACTGGAAGACGGCCGAGATCGCGCCGGTCACGCCGTGCGCGGGCAGGCCGGCGCGGCGGACGACCTGCTGGACCACGCGGGAGAACGCGAGCGAGTTGGGGCCGATGTTGAGATAGCGGCCGGCCAGCGGGGAGAGCCAGGGATGGCGGACCAGCAGCGCGCGGTACTCCGTGGCCAGCGTGCGCAGTTGCTCCCGCCAGTCACCGTCCCCGTCGGTCGCGTCCGGCAGCCGCAGTTCGCCGAAGGCCTCGTCGAGGGCGAGTTCGAGCAGGTCGTCCTTGGTGTCGACGTACCAGTACACGGACATGGCGGTCACGTTGAGCTCGCCCGCCAGCCGCCGCATGGAGAACTTGGCGAGCCCGTCGGAGTCGAGGAGATGGACGGTGGCGGAGGTGATGCGGGCCCGGTCGAGTCCGGAGGGTTGCCCGGTACGACCGCCCTTGCGGGCCTTCTCCTCCAGCCACACACTGGCCCGCACCATCGCGACACCTTCCTCCACCACGATCACTTCCCAAGATGCTAAGACTGCGGCGCCCCGTCAGGGGCGCGGGGAACTGCGCGATCAGCCACGATCCACCGGCACTCGCCGATGAACATGTACCCCCACCTCACTGGGCGACATTCTTCTCCGCCCGACGAAGAAGCCCCGCCGCCACGAACCCCCCGACCACCACCGCGACCGCACCGACCAGTTGCCCCGCCCCCAGTCCGGCCGACAACGACTTTCCGGAAGCCACCCAGGAGCTCAGCACCGCCCCCAGTACGGCCACCCCCAGCCCGTTCCCGAACTCGGCCAGCGTGCCGTTGATCCCGGCCCCCACCCCGGCCTTCTCCGGCGGGATCGCGCTCATGACGGCGTGCGCCATCGCCGGGTTGGCGACCGCGCACCCCGCACCGATCAGCAGCAGACCGAGCAGCGTGCCGCCGTACCCGCCGGAGTCGAACAGCGCGATCGACACCAGGCCCAGCGACATCAGCAGCATCCCCACGGCGACCGCCACCGGCGTCCCCAGCCTCGTCGCCCACTTGGCCGACACGCCCGTGAAGTTGAGGGCGACGACCGTCAGCGCGAGCGGTGCCGTACGCAGCCCCGCCTCCAACGGGCCGTAGCCGAGGACGAACTGGAGGTGCTGGGTGAGGAGGAACAGCGCGCCGCCCATGCCGAAGGTGATCAGCACCGCACCGGCGACCGCGCCCGTGAACCGGCGGTTCCTGAAGAAGTGGGGGTCGAGCATGGGGAACGGGATCCGGCTCTCCCAGTACGCGAACGCGCCCAGCACCAGCACCGCCACCGCCGCCGTGATCAGCACCCGCGCCGACGTCCAGCCGTGCTCCGGGCCGGAGATGATCGCGAAGACCAGCGCGGCCATGCCGATCGTGGAGAGCAGCGCGCCGAGCAGGTCGGGGCGGTCGCCCTGGGGGTTCTTCGACTCGGGGACCAGGACCACGACCGCCGCCAGGGCCAGCGCCGCGACCGGGAGGTTGACCAGGAAGATCGCGCCCCACCAGAAGTGGTTGAGCATGAACCCGCCGATCAGCGGACCGGCGGCGAAGCCCAGCGCGTTGACGGCGCTCCAGATGCCGATGGCCCTGGGGTGCTCGTCGGGGGTGAAGATCTGCATCGCCACGGCCAGGGTGGTGGTGAGAAGCAGTGCGCCCCCCACGCCCATGCCGGCCCGCGCCGCGATCAGCTGGCCGGTGGTGTCGGCCAGGCCCGCGGCCAGCGAACCCGCTCCGAACAGGGCCAGGCCCGCGATGAGCAGCTTCTTGCGGCCGTAGCGGTCGGCCGCGCTGCCCGCCGTCAGGAGCAGGCCGGACTGGACGAGCGAGTACGCGTTGATCATCCACTGGATGTCGGCAGTGGCCGCGTGCAGCTCCCGGGTGAGGGAGGGGATGGCCACGTTCAGGACGGTGTTGTCGAGCAGCACGGTGAGCTGCGCGAGGCAGATGACACCGAGGATCAGCCAGCGCTGGGGGTGGCCCTTTGAAGTCATGTTGTACACCGTAGAAGATTCCCTGTACGGCGTACAACGCATTTCCCGTGGGCACGGCAAAGGGCGTGGGCACGGCAGAGGGCGGTGGCCGAAGCCACCGCCCTCTGGTCGGTCCCTGCGTCGCTCAGCCGGCCGTCAGCTGCCGCTCGCCTTCTGCGTGAGGTCGTAGAAGGTGGACGAACCCACCGTCACCTTCTTGAAGTTCTTCTCGACCCACGAGGTGATCTGCGAGGAGGTGCCGGTGCTGCTGCCGCCCATGCCGCCGCCGGTGCCCGACGAGATGAAGTAGTGGATCCTGCCGTCCGCCACGTACTTCTTGAACTGGGCCAGGGTCGGGGACGGGTCGGTGCCGTTGAAGCCGCCGATCGCCATCACCGGGTCGCCGGTGGAGAGCTGGTAGCTCGCCGCGTTCTGGGCGCCGATGGCCGCGGCGACCCAGGTGTACTTGGACGAGTCCTTCTCCAGCAGCTTCTTGGCCTGGGAGCTGACGGTCGCACCGTTCAGCAGGCCGCCGACGCCACCGCCGCCGCCCATGCCGCCGCCGTCGCCCATCTGACCGCCGCCGGGGAAGCCGTTCCCGTTCCGGGTGGTGCCGTTGCCCTGCTGGTTCTGGGTGCTGCCGTTGCCGTTCTGGCCCGGCATGCCGCCGCCGAAGCCACCGGTACCGCCGGTGCTGTTGCCGTTGCCACCCGTGCCGCCGCCGGGGAAGCCCTGCTGGCCGTTCTGGGTGCTGCCGTTGCCGTTCTGCTGGCTCTGGCCGTTCTGGCCCTGCTGGTTCTGACCCTGCTGGTTCTGGCCGAAGCCGCCACCGCCGCCCATGCCGCCGCGCATACCGCCACCGCCGCCGAAGCCGCCCATCATGCTCGCGCCGGCCGGGCCGGCCGTGACGATGGAGCCGGTGTGGCCCGTCTGGAGAGTGCTGAGGGTGTACGCTGTCGGGCCGGCCAGCGCGGCCACCAGGCCCACCGCCGCCGCCCCGAGGGCGAGCTGACGGCTGATCCGGCCCGCGAAGACCAGGCCGAGCGCGGCGGCCAGACCGCCGATGAGGACCAGGTACTTCAGCCAGGGCAGGTAGTCCGAGGTGCGGTTGAGCAGGACGTAGCCCCAGACCGCGGCCGCGACCACGGACGCGGCGAGGGTGATCGACGCCCACAGCTCGGCGCGCTGCTTCCACAGCTGGTCGGCGCCCATGCCGATCACGGCCGCCAGGTAGGGGGCCAGCGCCACCGTGTAGTACTGGTGGAAGATGCCCGCCATGTAGCTGAAGACGACCATGGTGATCAGCAGCGAGCCGCCCCAGACCAGGAACGCGGCGCGGGTCACGGAGGTCCGCTTGAGCATGGGGGTCCCCCCGCTCGAGCGAAGCCGAGAGTGGGGGAGGGTGGCCACCAGGCCGGCGACCAGGAGGATCAGCGCGGAGGGCAGCAGCCAGGAGATCTGGCCGCCGATCTCGGAGTTGAACATCCGGTCCCAGCCGGTCGCGCCCCACTGGCCGGTGCTGCCGCCACCGCCGCCGACGCTGCCGGTCTCGTCACCGCTCAGACGGCCGAAGCCGTTGTAGCCGAAGGTCAGCGACAGGAAGCTGTTGTCCTGCGAGCCGCCGATGTACGGGCGGGAGGAGGCGGGCCACAGCTCGACGATCGTGACCCACCAGCCGCCGGATACGACGAGCGCGCCGGTGGCGACCGCCAGCTGGCCGAACCGCTTCTTCACCGACACCGGCGCGCAGACCGCGTACACGATCGCGAGCGGCGGCAGGATCAGGATGGCCTGGAGGGTCTTGGCGAGGAACGCGAACCCGATCGCGGCCCCGGCCCACACCAGCCACTTCGTCCGGCCGTCCTCGACCGCGCGGACCACCATGTAGCAGGCGACCGCCATCAGCAGCGCCAGCATCGCGTCCGGGTTGTTGAACCGGAACATCAGCGCCGCGACCGGAGTGAGCGCGAGCACCGCGCCCGCGATCAGACCGGCGGCGGGGCTGAACCGGCGGCGCACACCCGCGTACACGACGGCGACCGTCGCGACGCCCATGAGGACCTCGGGGGCGAGGATCGCCCAGGAGTTGAGGCCGAAGATCCGGACCGACAGCTCCATCGGCCACAGCGAGGCCGGGGGCTTGTCGACGGTGATCGCGTTGCCGGCGTCCAGCGAGCCGAAGAAGAACGCCTTCCAGGACTTGCTGCCCGCCTGCACGGCCGCCGAGTAGAAGGAGTTGGCGTAGCCGGAGGCGCTCAGGTTGTACAGGTAGAGCAGGAGGGTCGCGGTCAGCAGGCCGAGGAAGGCCGGGCGCACCCAGCGCGGGTCCTCTGGACGGCCGCGCCACAGTCTCCGTACGAAGGGCTGCGCGGGCTCGCCCGACTCGGGCGCCGGTGCCTCGGGGCGGGCCTCGGGCGGGTACGGCGCCGGGGGAGACGTGGGGGGCGGGCCCCACTGGGCCGGATGGTCGGTGTGGGTGCTCATCGGGGGTCCCCCGGGTCGGTGTCGTGGGGGCGCACCGGCTGCAGCTGCATGGTGCTGTCCCTCCAGGTGCCGTCCGCGGCTTCACCGGCGCGGAACTGGGTGGTCGTGGTGCCGCCCTGCGCGTAGGGCTGCTGCTGCGGCAGCGGTATGCGCTGCGGGAGCGGGCCCTGCGGCTGGTACGGCTGCTGCTGGTACGCCTGGTATCCGCCGGTCGGGTAGGTCTGGGACGACGGGTTGTGCGCGGCCACCACCGTGGACGGGGACGACTCCGGCCGGCCGGCGTTGTCGCGGTCCGGGAAGACCCAGGCGCGGAAGAGCAGGAAGCGCAGCACGGTCGCCGCGAGGTTGGCGGCGATCAGCACCGCCAGCTCGGTGGAGTGCGCGGGGTCGCTGCTCGCCGCGTTCAGGGCGGCGAGGGAACCACTGGTCAGCGCGAGGCCGATACCGAAGACGACCAGGCCCTGTGCCTGGTGCCGGACCGCCCCGCCCCGGCCGCGCACCCCGAAGGTCAGGCGCCGGTTGGCCGCGGTGTTCGCCACCGCCGACACCAGCAGCGCGAGCGCGTTGGCGATCTGCGAACCGGAGAAGGAGCGGAAGGCGCTGTAGAGGACCAGGTAGAAGAGGGTCGACAGACCGCCGACCACGCAGAACCCGACGAGCTGCTGGGCCAGGCCCTTCGGCACGTCCTGGATGTCGCGGTCGCGCGGGTCGTCGCCGAACGGGCGGGCGATCCGGTCCAGCGGCAGCGAACCGGTGGCCAGTGCCTTGCCGACCCGCCACACGCCCTTGAGGTCGTCGGTGGCCGTCTTCACGATGTGCACGGTCGAGTTCGGGTCGTCGACCCAGTCGACGGGCACCTCGTGGATGCGCAGCCCCGCACGCTCGGCGATCACCAGCATCTCGGTGTCGAAGAACCAGCCGGTGTCCTCGACCATCGGCAGCAGCACCTGCGCGACATCGCGCCGGATCGCCTTGAAGCCGCACTGCGCGTCCGAGAAGCGGGCCTGCAGCGAGCCGCGCAGGATCAGGTTGTACGTGCGGCTGATGAACTCCCGCTTGGCGCCGCGCACCACGCGCGACGAGCGGGCCAGCCGGGAACCGATCGCCAGGTCGGAGTGGCCGGAGATGAGCGGCGCCACCAGCGGCAGCAGCGCGTTCAGGTCGGTCGACAGGTCGACGTCCATGTAGGCGAGGATCGGCGCGTCCGAGGCGGACCAGACGGTCCGCAGCGCACGGCCGCGGCCCTTCTGCTCCAGCCGGAACGACTTCACCTCGGCGATCTCCGCCTCGAGCCGCTGCGCCACCTGGGGGGTGGTGTCCGTGGACGCGTTGTCCGCGATCGTGATGCGGAAGGCGTACGGGAAGGTGCGCTTGAGGTGGTCATGCAGTCTGAGCACGCATGGCCCGAGGTCCTTCTCCTCGTTGTAGACGGGGATCACTACGTCCAGGACAGGCGTACCGGCGTTTCCGGCCGGGAGGTGCTCCCGCGCCGGCAGAGTGCCGGGAGAAGAGTCGGTTCGCATGACACCGACTCTCCTCAGGCGCCCTGTTGTGCTCATGTGGTGGCACTGTGCTGTGCCTGTGAGTGCGATTGCCAGTTGGTTTCGGGGTCCGGCTGGGGAGCGGCCGGGGCAAGCGCGGGCAGATACAGGGTGAACACTGTGCGACCGGGAACACTGTCCACGGTGACGGCACCGCCGTGCGCGGACGCGACCGCCTGCACGATGGCCAGGCCGAGACCGGTGGAACCGGTGGACCGGGAGCGCGCGGAGTCGCCGCGGGCGAACCGCTCGAAGACGTGCGGCAGCAGATCCTGTGGAATGCCCTGCCCGTTGTCCTCGACGTCCACGCACATCCAGGGCCCGCGCCGCTGGATGCGCGCGGTGACGGTGGTGCCGGCCGGTGTGTGCTTGCGCGCGTTGCCGAGCAGGTTGATCAGCACCTGCTGGATACGGGCCGCGTCGGCGGCGACCAGGGCCGGCTCGTCGGGCAGGTCGAGGCGCCAGTTGTGGTCCATGCCGGCCGCGCGCGTGTCGCTGATCGTGTCGACGACGAGCGGGATGAGGTCGGTGTGCTCGAACTGCAGCGGACGCCCCGCGTCCAGCCGGGCGAGCAGCAGCAGGTCCTCCACGAGGAGGGTCATCCGCCCGGCCTCGGACTCGATACGGCCGAGGGCGTGCCGGGTGTCGGGCCCGACCTGCTCCCGTCCGCGCCGGGTCAGCTCGGCGTACCCGCGGATGGAGGCGAGCGGGGTCCGCAGCTCATGGCTGGCGTCGGCGACGAACTGCCGTACCCGCATCTCGCTCTGCTGGCGGGCATGCAGCGCCCCGTGGACGTGGTTGAGCATGCGGTTGAGCGCGGCGCCGACCTGGCCGACCTCGGTGTGCGGGTCGGTCTCCGACTCCGGGACCCGCTCGCTGAGGTTGACCTCACCGGTGTGCAGGGGGAGTTCGGAGACACGGGTGGCGGTGGCGGCGACCTTGCGGAGGGGGCGGGTGGCTACGCCGACGAGCACGTAACCGGCGATGACGGCGGCACCGAGACCGGCGGCGGTGACGCTGATCTCCACGATGATCAGGGTGTTGATGGTGTTGTCGGTGTCCTTGGTGGGGATGCCGACGTAGTAGTTGCCGTTGGGGCCGTGGACGTACGAAACGCGGTAGGAGCCCAGCCCCGGAATGTCCGCCGTGTGCTTGTTGTCGTCCTGGGCAACGGAGTTGAGGGCAGCCAGTTGGGCGCTGGTGAGTGACACCGCGCTCATCGCGAAGGTGGAGGTCGACTTGCGACCCACCTTCCCCGAAGTGGCGGAGCCGTTCACGACCGTGGCGGCGATCGTGGCGGACGTGGGCTGCGGCCCCCGGGCCACGAAGTCCGTGAGGTCGGTCGTGTTGTCGCCGGCGTTGTTCTTCTGCCCGTTGCTCTGCCGGCCGGGCGCGCCGTTCCCGTCCTTACCAGGGGCCACTGGCCCGAACGAACCGGACGCGCGCTTTCCGACTTCACCCAGCTGCTTGTCCAGCTCGGTGTACAGATGAGATCTCAACGCAAGGGTCGTCACTGTGCCGATCACCGCACAGACCACGGCGATCAGCACCACGGACGCGACGACGAGCCGGCTCCGCAGGGTGCGCGGTTTTCCCGCTCGCCGCTTCTGCGCATGCGGCCGTCGTCGCCCGCTCATGAGGCGGCGGGCTTGATCAGGTAGCCGGCACCTCGCCGGGTGTGGATCATCGGCTCACGGCCCGCGTCTATCTTCCGTCGCAGGTACGAGATGTACAGCTCGACCACGTTGGCCTGACCACCGAAGTCGTACGACCACACCCGGTCCAGGATCTGGGCCTTGCTGAGGACGCGCCGTGGGTTGCGCATGAGGAAGCGCAGCAGTTCGAACTCGGTGGCGGTGAGGTGGATGGACTCACCGGCCCGCGAGACCTCGTGGCTGTCCTCGTCCAGGGTGAGGTCGCCGACGACGAGCACGGAGTCGGAGCGCCGGTCGGCGGCACCGGAACGGCGGATCAGCCCGCGCAGCCGGGCCACGACCTCTTCGAGGCTGAACGGCTTGGTGACGTAGTCGTCGCCACCTGCCGTGAGCCCGGCGATCCGGTCCTCGACCGCGTCCTTCGCGGTGAGGAACAGGACGGGAACGTCGGGCAGTTCGCGCCGCAGGCGTCCGAGGACCGTGAGGCCGTCCATGTCGGGCAGCATCATGTCGAGGACGACGGCGTCGGGCCGGAACTCCCGGGCGGTCTGGATGGCGCCCTGGCCGTCGCCCGCACTCCTGATCTGCCAGCCCTCGTAGCGGAGGGCCATGGAAAGGAGTTCGGTGATCGACAGCTCGTCGTCCACCACAAGCACTCGGACGGGGCTCCCGTCCGGCCTCAGCAGTTCGGTGCGCCCCTGGGGCGAGGTCGTGGTCATGGTGGACACCTTGTCGGGGTCCTCTGAGAACACGCTTTCAGTAATCTGTGTTTTCCCTAAGAAACTCACAGGCGCCTCTCAGGGAACGCCTGGGAATCCCACCACGTGCGCACGAACTCCTGATCACGCCCGCTCCGAGCTGTGTGGATCATGTGCTTCCGGCACCGGCCCGGGGACGCCGATGAAGCGCCGATGAACCACCGATGAGAGCGTACCGAGCAGCACCGGCACCCGCACGGCGAGGCGGGGAACGGATGGTCCCCGCCCGGGCAGCAAGCGCATACCAGGGGCGACGACCCGGCACCGGGCGGTGGGACGCGGGCCGGTGCCGCCCCGGGGCGGTCTTGATCAGAACTTTCTTGACAGGCTTTCGGCTCCGCCGTGAGGATCTAGCCAGATGATCAGGATCGGTCACACGACCGGACAGGGCTGACCACCCTTCCCTTCGGATCCGAGCCATCACCGCAAACGGGGGACTGATGAGGCTCGCAATCGCAGTCGAGAAAAGCCACTGCTTGGCAGGCTCCTGACAGGAGTGCCCGGAATCCCGTTCGCGGAGACCGTTCGATCGACAGCCCCCCACCCCTCATCGACCAACGCGGAGTTCGGTCACCCCTGTACTCCGCGCAGGAGGTATCGACACCCATGAGCAGCAGGTTTCGTGTTGCGCTGGCAAGCGCCACCGCGCTGATCGCGCTCGGCGCGGCAGCAGCGCCCGCGTCGGCGGCCGAGATGCAGCCGATGAGCAAGCACACCGGAACAGCCGGTTGTTTCAACTGGTCCTGGGCCGACGGAGACGTCACCACCACCGTGTATTTCCACAACACGTGCAAGCGCGCCGAGTGGATCGACATCATCTGGACCCACGGCGGCGGCGAGTACGAGGCTCCCTACGGGGCCGGCGAGAAGGGCAGTTACAAGGATTACGGTGCCGTCAAGAGCATCGTTGACATGGGCCCCTGGACGGGCTGAAACAGAGCGGCCCGCGCAGGTCGGCGCAGGCGATCGATTTCCGGCCGTCCAGTACGGCGGAGCCCTGATCCGTACAACTCGTTGTACGGATCAGGGCTTTTCACGTACGCGGCCTCCCCGATCCGCGGCGCTGCAAGAGGCCACTCGGACAGGGAAAACGCAACTTCGACATGGCCCGCGGAGGCGGCTGCCTACACCTGGTCTTCGGCGACCGCCCATGGTCATACCGGAGTTCGCTCGTCGCTCATCGGTTCACACGCTCAGAAGAGCCCGTCCTGCACCCCTGCCGTCCCCTTGAACTTCTTCACCGGGAGCGTGAATCCGCCCTCGCCCGCGACCGGCACGATGTCCCACCCGGTCATCAGCCGGGTGTCGAGCACGACCACGCCGTGCACGGTGGCCAGATGCAGATCGGGGCCCGCGGCCGCGAGCAGATCCCCGCTCACCCCGCCGCCCGCGACCAGCTCCGTCACCTCACCGACGGCGGTCGGCAGGTCGGCGAGGCCGAACACCTCCACATGGTCGACGACCTGGCAGGGCTCCCGGCGCAGCGACTCCGGCCAGGCGGCCAGCGCGAACGCCCGCCGGTGCAGGGCCTCCACCTCAGCCGCCCGCTCCGCCGCCGAAGCCGGCAGACGGGACCGGACGGCGCGCTTCTCGGCGTACGGGACACGGTCCGGCACCCGGAGCGCGGCCCGCAGCAGTTCTTCCGTCCGCCGCGCCGCCATCAGCGGACCCAGACCCAGCCAGCTGAAGCAGACGGCACCCTGCTCCAGCAGCCGCGCCGACCCCCGCTCCACGGCGGTGATCCCGACCTTGACCATCCCGGGCCCGAACCACGCGAGATACACGTGGTACGGCCGGGGGTCGTCGGCGATGGTGTCGGCGGCCACGGAGTGCGCCCGGTCCAGCCGCGCACACTCCTCACACCGCGCCCCGGTGCTCCGCCCCGACACGGCCGCCCGGGTCGGACAGGGGTTCCCCCGCGCCCCCACGCACTCCCGCCCGCCCCCTGCCACGACCCCGAAGGCCACCCGCCTCCCCCGAGCGAGCGCACTGCGCCGTCCACCGCTCCACACCAGCACGGGCCCGTCGTCCGACCACCGCAGCCCCGAGCACTTCCAGATCTGTGCCATCACTCGTGAGGGTAGAGGTGGGCACTGACAACGGGCCTGGGAGAGACAACGGCGTACGGTGGACAACGGCCCGAAGCCGCAACTTCGTTTTGCGACTTCGGGCCACTCTGTCTCGGGGACTACGGCAGGACGTACACCGGCGCGCCGTCGCCGTCACACCCGGTCTGCCTCATGCAACCGCGTTTGAGCAGCATGCGCAGGCAGTCGTTGACCCGGTCCAGGGTCAGCCCGGTCCTGGCGGCCACCTCTTCCAGCCGGCACCGGGCCGGTCCACGCACCAGCGCCGGGGCGAGGCAGGCGGCGACGGCATGCACGTCATCGGTGACGACCAGGTTCATGTCCCGTCGCCACTCTCGACCTGCAGGAATGTCGAGAGCGTGCCTCTGAAGCACACTCTCGGCACTTCCGAAGGTGATGGCATCGGTGATGTTCCGCAGAGCGGAGCCCACATGTGCGTACCCCAGATGCCTGCACACATCCACGGCCGGGAACCAGGGCGTCCCGTACGCCTGGATCAGCCGCCCGCCTCCGCGGACGCCGGCTGGAGTTCGGACGCGGTACGCCTCCCCCGGCCCGCCAGCCGGCAGCTCACGCACCCGGCGTGGCCGGCGCGGGCCGTGGTGTCGCGGACCCCGAGCGGCCACTGGTTCCGCGGCCGCGGGCCCGGCGGCTTGCCCCAGCCCGCGAGGTGCAGGTACCAGGTGACCAGAACGCTCACGGCACACACCGCGAGGCCCCCGGCCAGGGCCGGGACCGAGACGGCGCACACACCCCACCCCAGCAGACCGCTTCCGACGGTCGCGATCGCGGTACCGGTCCACCCCGCCGCCGTGTGGCCTTCGTCGTGCTGACTCATGCACCCGCCCCCTATGCGATAGGCAGCTAGAATCTCTCACCAAGTAAGGAATTTACTCCCTAGATCTCTCACCTGCTAAGGGAATACGGGGAAATCTTCGACGAGGAGTCGGGAACGACCATGCACGGCAAGCCGCGACCGCCCGCGGACCCGGCCCGGGCCCTGGCCGCGATGGACCATCTCATCGCGGCCCATCTGATCGGCCAGCAGGAACTGGCCCGGCGGCTCGGTCTGACCGTCACGGACCTCACCTGCTTCGGCTTCGTCCTGGAGGCCGGCGCCGACCTGCTCACCGCCGGCGACCTGGCCGCCCGCGCCCATGTGACGACGGGCGCGGTGACGGGCATCCTCAACCGGCTGGAACGCGCGGGCTACGTCACCCGCCGCCCGGACCCCGCCGACCGCCGCCGCGTCCGCGTGGCCGCCGTCGCGGAAGCGGTCACCCGCGTGGAGGCGGTGTACGCCGGCCACTACCGACGCCTGACGGAACTGTTCGCCGACTACACGCCCGACGAACTGGCCGCCCTGACCGACTGGTTCACCCGCGCGACCGCACTGGCCCACGAGTACCTGGAGAAATTGAACCGGAACGACTCCGCGGAGCCGTGCTGAGACCCCGGAGCCCACGGAGCCCGCGGAGCCCCCTGTGACCAATGCTCCGCCGCTCCGTCGCCCGGACCGGTTTCACCCGCGGTGGGGGATGCCGCGGCGGCGCCCCGGGGGCAGGCTGCAAGGGCTGCCGGTCGGCACCATCTCCGTGCCGAAGGACGCGCCCCTGCGGCAGAGGAGGGCCCGTGAACCAGTACCCGCCCATCGCCGAACACGGCATGGTCGGCGATCTCCAGACCGCTGCCCTGGTGTCCTCCCGTGGAACCATCGACTGGTGGTGCACCCCGCGCTTCGACTCACCCAGTCTCTTCGCATCACTCCTGGACAGCGACCGCGGAGGCCACTGCCGTCTCGCGGTGGAGCGCCCGGACGGGTCCGCCGGAACGGTCCGGCAGTTGTACCTCTCCGACACCGCCGTCCTGGTCACCCGTTTCATGACGGCCGACGGAGTCGGCGAGGTGGCCGACTTCATGCCGCCCATCGACTCCACCGAGCCCCAGGACACACACCGCCTGGTGCGGGTCGCCAGGGTCGTCCGCGGCACCCTCCCCTTCACCTTCACCTGCCGCCCGCGCTTCGACTACGGCCGCGCCCCGCACACGCTCACCCGGGACGACGACCACACCGCGCTCTTCCACGGCCCCGGCACCGACCTGCGGCTGCAGACCACGCCCGGGTTCCGGCTCCGTACGGACGGCGACGACATCACCGCCCGGTTCACCCTCTCGGCCGGGCAGGCGGCAGCGGTCGTACTGACGAGCGACGCGAGTGGCGCGAGTGGCCCGAGTGGCGCTCCCGCCCTGCCGCACCCCACGCTGCAAGGGATCGCCGACGACTTCGAGACATGCCGTTCCTTCTGGCTGTCCTGGCTGCGGTCCTGCACCTACCGGGGCCGTTGGCAGGACATCGTGAACCGTTCGGCGATCACGCTCAAGCTGCTCACGTACGCGCCGACCGGTGCACCCATAGCCGCCGCCACCATGGGACTGCCCGAGCAGATCGGCGGCGAGCGCAACTGGGACTACCGCTACACCTGGATCCGTGACGCGGCCCTGTCCGTCAGGACGCTGATCGACCTGGGCTTCCACGACGAGGCGCGCGCCTTCCGGCAGTGGCTGCGCGAGCGCATCGAGGCCGGCGGCACCGTCTCGGGCGACCCGTTGCAGATCATGTACCGCGTCGACGGCGACCCCCACCTGACCGAGGAGATCCTCGGCCATCTGGAGGGCTACCGGGGCTCCCGCCCGGTGCGGGCGGGCAACGCGGCGGCCGACCAGCTCCAGCTCGACATCTACGGCGAGGCCTCGGACGCCCTGATCGTCGGGAACGACGTCGGTGCGATCCGCGGCTGGAACGCGCTGAGCGGTGTCCTGGACTGGCTCGCCGACCACTGGAACCAGCCGGACGAGGGCATCTGGGAGACCCGCGGCGGCCGGCAGGACTTCACCTACAGCCGGCTGATGACCTGGGTGGCCTTCGACCGGGGCATCCACGCGGCCACCGAGTTCTCCCGCCCGGCGGACGTCTCCCACTGGAGCAGTGCCCGGGACGCGGTCTTCCGCCAGATCGTCGAGCGGGGCTGGCACGAGAAGCGGCACGCCTTCGTGCAGCACTACGACACGGACGTCCTGGACGCCTCGCTGCTGCTGATGCCGAAGGTCGGCTTCCTCTCGCCACGCGACCCGGACTGGCTCAGCACCCTCGACGCCATGGACGAGGAACTGGTCAGCGACAGCCTCGTCTACCGGTACGACCCGGCCGCGTCCCCGGACGGCCTGCGCGGCTCGGAGGGCACGTTCAACCTGTGCAGCTTCCTCTACGTGGAGGCGCTCGCCCGCAGCGGCAGGCTCCACCAGGCCCGGCACGCCTTCGACAAGATGCTCACCTACGCCAACCACGTCGGCCTGTTCGCCGAGGAGATCGGCCCCTCCGGCGAGCAACTCGGCAACTTCCCCCAGGCGTTCACCCATCTCTCCCTGGTCACCGCGGCCATGGCGCTGGACGAGGAACTGCGCAGGGCGGAGACCGGTGCCCAGGCCGACAACCACCGGCACTGGCACCCGGCGACCCATGGCCTGACCGCGCCCGTCGAGAGCGGCCAAGGGGGCGGCACCGGTGGTTGAGACGGCCGCCCCGAGGCGCGCGGCAGGACAGCGGAGCGTCCTGGCCGCCCTGGCTCTCGCCCAGTTCATCTGCAGCTTCGCCGGCTCCAACATGAACGTGATGATCAACGACATCAGCAGGGACCTGGACACCACCGTCCAGGGCGTGCAGGTGGCGATCACGGTCTTCCTGCTGGTGATGGCGGCGCTGATGATCCCCGGCGGCAAACTGACCGACCGCTACGGCCGCAAGCGCTGCTTCACGACGGGGCTCGTCGTCTACGCGATCGGCGCGCTGCTGAGTGCGGCGGCTCCGGGACTGGGCGTGCTGATCCTCGGCAACTCGATCCTCGAAGGCGTCGGCACCGCCCTCCTCATCCCGCCCGTCTACATCCTCACCACCCTCCTCTACCCGGACACGACCTCCCGTGCCCGCGCGTTCGGGGTCGTCATGGCGCTGGGCGGGATCGGCGCGGCCGCCGGGCCGCTGATCGGCGGGCTCATCACCACCGGCATCAGCTGGCGGGCGGCGTTCGTGTTCCAGGCCCTGGTCATCGGGGTGATCGTCGTACTCGCCCGCCGCATCGACGATCCCCTGCCACCCGACCCCACCCGCTCCTTCGACACCCGTGGGGCGGTCCTGTCCGCGGCCGGTCTCGTCCTCGTCGTCATGGGCATCCTGGCCGCGGACAACAACGTCTGGCTGATGCTCGGCCTGCTGGTGCTCGGCGCGCTGGTCCTGTGGTGGTTCTTCCGCTCCGTACACGCCAAGGAGGCGGCCGGCGAGGAACCGCTCCTCTCCCTCACCCTGTTCCGCAACCGCACCTCGAACCTCGGCCTCATCACCCAGAACGTCCAGTGGCTGATCCTCATGGGCACGTCGTTCACGGTGGCGGCCTACCTCCAGGTGGTGCGCCACTACGACGCGATCCAGACCGGGGTCATCTTCACCGCGGCCACGCTGGGCCTGCTGGTCACATCCCTGTCCGCCGAACGGCTGGCGAAGCGCCGCACCCAGCGCACCCTCGTCATGACCGGCTTCGCCCTCTCCATCGCGGGCGTGATCGTCCTGGTCGCCCTCGCCGGCGCCTTCTCGACCGCCTGGGCCTTCGTCCCCGGGCTGCTGCTCGTCGGACTCGGCCTGGGCGTCATGCTGACGCCGTCGGTCAACGTGGTCCAGTCGAGCTTCCCGGAGGAGCAACAAGGGGAGATCTCAGGCCTGTCCCGCAGCGTCTCCAACCTCGGCTCGTCCTTCGGCACGGCCATCGCCGGCACCATCCTGGTCTCCGGCCTGAGCAAGGGCGCCTACGCGACGGCGATGCTGGCCCTGGCCGTCATAGGCCTGGCCGGCCTGACCGCCGCAACCCGCCTCCCCCACGAGAGCGTTGCCGCACTCCACTGATGCACGCCCTCACAACGCAAGAGGCCCCGGATCTCTCCGGGGCCTCTCGTCTGTGTGCACTCGGCAGGATTCGAACCTGCAACCTTCTGATCCGTAGCTCTACAGAGATCGGTCATCAGCGGTCATACAGGCTGCCGGAAGGGTGCTGATGGACGCTGCCGGACGTAGTCGGTTGCTGTGGTTGCTGTACTTCGCTGCTGTACCGCAGCGGGCCGAGTTTGGTGGAGGCGAGGAGCACGTGTTCCCCCCCGCCCCCGGTGGGCCTGACGGGATTCGAACCCGTGACCTGCCCTTCGCGAAAGAGCTGCTCTATCCGCTGAGCTACAAGCATCTCAAGTTGTAGACCATCGGCCAGACTTGAGGCAAATCGGGTTGTTTCACGTGAAACATCGCACCTGCCCAAGAGGTCGGCGGAGCGGCTTTGGGCTGGAGCTGCTTTGGGGGGAGTGATCATGGCCCCGTAAGCTTCCGGCGAGTCGGGCAGTCTGTGGACCTGCCCGTTAAAGCACGACGTTGGGGCCATGATCTTCGAGGCTCCCCCCAAAGTGGCTGCCTAAAGCCGTGGAGCCGACCGCCCCAGCCACGATGTGTTCTGACCTCTTGCCGCCGGCGTACTCTCACCAGGGCGCGCGTCGGCGCAGCCCGCCGGAGCGGGCCGAAGGCAGGAGCGGCGGCGGAGCGGAGCCGGGAGCGCGCCCGGCGGAGCGGAGCGCAGCCGGGGCTTGATGAGGTAGAGAAACCCGTAACTCGGGCCTGCCGGGGGCGGGTTCGTGCGCTCACTGTCACTTTTACTGACAGCGCCACGGCTGGGCATGGGTACCTTCGAAGTGTCGAAAGGACTCATGATGACGGCAGAGCTGACTACCGGGCAGCGTGTAGCGAGGGCGCGGCGACGCCTGGGATGGGATCAAGGACAGCTTGCGGCATCTATCGATCGCTCCGTGAGCTGGGTCTCTAAGATCGAGACCGGGCGTCTCCCCCTGGACCGAATGAGCGTCCTCGGACAGCTTGCCGAAGTGCTCGGCGTCGAAGTCATCGAACTGACGGGGCAGCCCTACCGCCACGAAACAGCGGAACTCGACTCCGGCCACTCCGCCATTCCCGGTCTCCGCCTCGCCCTACAACAGGCCACCATGCCTGGTGGTGCAGCGCTGATCGCCGTGACCAATCTGCCCACCCTTCCTGACCTCACCACCCGTGTTGAGGCGGCTGAGCGGCTTCGGCAGGATGCCAAGTTCACGGCTCTGGGTGATGTCCTGCCGCAGATCCTTCGCGACCTGATCGTGCTGTGCGACGTGGCCGGCGGCGATGATGTGCCCCTGGCAGAGGGGCTGATGCTCAGGGCCAGCCACATGGCGCGCGTCTCATCCAACCTGCTGGGACATCATGACCTCGGCTGGAGCGCTGTTCAGCGGGAGTTGGTCGCTGCTGAGCGGGCTGAGTCGCCGGTTCTCCAGGCTGCTGCCCGTTGGGATCTCTGCGGGGTCTGGCTGCATGAGGGAGAACTGGGCGCTGCGCGCGACATGGCCCGGAAGGCTCTCGATGACCTGGAGCCGCACTTGGCTAGCTCCGATCAGGTGATCCGTGCCCTGTGGGGTGCGATGCACCTTCGAGCGGCGGTCGCCTGGTCGCGACTGTGGGACCGGTCGGAGGCTGAGATGCACTTGGACGAGGCTCGGCAGGCTGCATCTGGGCTCCCGACAGACGGCAACGTCTTCCAGACCCAGTTCAACGCCGTGAACGCCTCGATCCATTCGGTTGAGGTGAGCTTGGAGCTGGGCCATCCGCGCGATGTTCTGTCGCGGGCTGATCTGGTCGACATTGCACACATCGCGTCGGGGGAGCGGCAATCCCACTTCTGGGTCTGTGCCGCTGTCGGCCAGATGATGAACGGCAAGGCAGAACCGGCGGCTGATGCGATCCTGCGCGCCGATGCCATCGCTCCTCAGCACGTACGCAACCGTCCCATCGCCCGGAACCTTGTTGACGACCTGAGGTCGACAGACAGGCACTCGCGATCGGCGGACATCAGGCGTCTCGCCACGAGCATGAAGCTGGGTTGATCACGTCACCGAGAGGGGGAAAGCGGCGGTGAAGGTCGCAGATCGGGCGCGCTTATTAGTGGAGCTTCACGAGATCAGGAGGAAGCTGGCCGAAGCCAGTGAACGCGTTGACCGGCTGTCTTCCTCGGTCAAGAACGCTCGCGAACCTGCGATTCAAGCCGATCAAGCCGCGAGTTGATCAGGTCGAGAGCGGCTTTGATCTGTCCCAGTTCATCAGTCATGGAGTTGACGTCGTCCGTCGAATCGGGGGTCTCGGGATCGCTGGCGACGAACGTCCCCCGGCCCTGCTGACTCACGATCAGCCCTTCGCCCCGCAGGATGTCGAGGGCGTGGCGAATGGTCATGGCGGCAACGCCGTAGCGCTCAGCCATCTTGGCGTTGCCATCTAGCCTCTGACCAGCCTTGAGTCCTCCGGAAGCAATCTTCCTCCGGAGGTCATCCGCCACCTGTTCGTAGGCGTTGCGAGGGTCATCGGGGCTCACGGTCACGCCCCCAGGTTACCTAAGTGACCTAAAGAAGTCTGCCCCCAGGTCTTGCGCATCGCCCTGGAGTCACTAATCTAGGTAACACAAGAGAAGTTAGAGAAGCTGCTTCTCGCCGGGCGGCGCTCAACCGCCAAGGAGAACCGCCGCCCCACCACTTCGAAGGGATGGACACACGTGTTCAACAAGGAAGAGCGGGACGCGAGGAAGAAGGACCGGGCGGCGCTCAAGGAGCGTGCTGAGCACCCGACGTACCCGTACAACCCGAACTACCGGCCGGACCAGGGCGACTCCCCGGACAACGAGATGTTGCCCATGCCGAAGCTCGAATCGCGCCGGTACCGCCGCCTGAACAACCAGTAAGCCCACCCAGCCCAGGGGCGGCGCTCAACCGCCAAGAAGAACCGCCGCCCCTGGTTCCCTCGAAGGGAGCTTCCATAATGCCCTCCCCCGCCCTGACCGCGCGCATCTCGCTACAGCGAGCCTGCCCGGCCTGCGGTCACTCCCGGTGCGCCGACCCGGCCGAGTGCCTCGACTCCCTGACCTCCCACACGTGGGGCAACTGCGACGACTGCGCCGGTTCCGGCTTCGCCGGTGAGCTGGACCCCCTGGCCATCTTCTGCCGGGTCTGCTCCGGCTCCGGCCGTGTCGAGATCAGCGCCCGCCCGGCCCTGACGGCGGTGGCGGCATGAGCATCTTCCCGTCCGTCCTCGACCTCCTCGACACCCCGGCCCGGCCGACTGCCTGCCCGGGCTGCGGTGCACACGCCCCGCGCTGGGCCCGCGTCACGGTCGACGGACTGCGGATCCTCACCCACGACGGTGACGTGATCTGCCCCGAGGATCGCCACTTCGGCACCCGGACGCAGCCTGCCCCGGCCCCGGTCCGGCTGGAGGTCGCCGCGTGACGGAGTTCCCCGTCGCCCCTGAGGCCGTGGCCGGTGCTGCGGCCTCTCTGGGCACCGACCCCCTGACCCTGGCCGATCTACTGCGGGTGGCGAACTCGCCCGGCTTCGACCGCTGGCAGGAGCAGATCCGCCGTACGGGCGGCTGCTCCCACCCGATCCGGCTGATGGGCCAGACCACCACCCGCGACGCCAAGACCCGTGACGTCCTGTACTCCTACAGCACCGAGAACGAGCCGGGCGGCATGCTCCGGGTGGCGTGCGGCAACCGTCGGGCCTCTCGCTGCCCGGCCTGCGCCTGGACCTACGCCGGGGACACGTACCACCTGATCAGGGCCGGGATCACGGGCGACTGGAACAAGGGCGTCTCGACCGAGGTCCGGGAACACCCCCGCGTCTTCGCCACCCTGACCGCTCCGTCGTTCGGGCCCGTGCACAACCGGCCGGACTCCGGGCGCTGCCGCTGCGGGAGCTCCCACCCGGAGAACGATCCCGCCCTGGGCACGGCGCTCGATCCGGGCCGGTACGACTACGCCGGGGCGGTGCTGTTCAACAACTTCGCCGGGGACCTGTGGCGCCGGTTCAGCATCTACCTGCCTCGGGAGCTGGCAGCCCGCGCGGGCCTGACCCAGTCGGAGCTCAAGGAGGTGTGCCGGGTCTCCTTCGGCAAGGTCGCTGAGTTCCAGAAGCGGGGCGCCGTGCACTTCCATGCGGTGGTGCGCCTGGACGGTCCCGGCGGGCCCGACTCGGCTCCGCCGGCGTGGGCCACGACTGCTCTCCTGGACGACGCGATCCGGTCCGCTGCCGGACGGGTTTCCGTGCCGGTCCCGGCCGCCGGGGACTTCCCAGCTCGCGTGCTGCGGTGGGGTTCTCAGGTCGACGTGCAGCCGATCGGCGCCCTGGGCCAGGAAGAGCTCACCGAAGCGGCGGTCGCCTCGTACGTGGCGAAGTACGCCACGAAGGCGGCTGAGACCACGGGCACGGTGGATCACCGGATCGGGGAGCTGTCGGAGCTCGACAAGCTGCCGCTGCCCGCGCACACCCGGCGTCTGATCGAAGCGTGCTGGGACCTGGACGACGCGTACCCGGATCGGATGCTGGCGCGCTGGGCTCACATGCTCGGCTTCCGCGGGCACTTCTCCACGAAGTCCCGCCGCTACTCGACCACCTTGAGCGCGCTGCGTCAGGTTCGGGCCGACTACCGGGCCCGGCAGGAACGTCGCGAACGCGGGCTCTCCGAGGATCTCGACGACTCGGAGGGCTCCACGTTGGTGCTCGCGCACTGGACCTACGCCGGGCAAGGCCACACGCCGGGAGAGTCCTGGCTGGCCGCAACGATCGCGAAGGAGATCCGCCTGAACCGAGAGACCGCACGCGAAGCCCTGCAAGACCAGCTCGAATGGGAGGAACTCGCAGCATGACCATGACCGTGCTCACGCCCAAGTGGCACACCACAGCAGAGGTGGCGGCCATGCTCGGCTTCGGCCTCTCCAAGACCAAGATGCTCGTGCTCACCGGAGAGATCCGATCGGTGAAGATCGGACGCAACCGGCGCATCCTGCCGGAATGGGTGGACGACTACATCCGGCGCGTCACCTCTGCACCTGAGGGGGTGTCAGCATGAGCGGCAAGCGGGGCAACGGCGAAGGCTCGATCTACCCGTACAAGAACGGCTTCGCCGCGTACGTCTGGGTCGACACCCCGGAGGGCAAGCGCAAGCGGAAGTACGTCTACGGCAAGACCCGTGACGAGGTTCACGACAAGTGGATCGATCTGCACGCAGAGGCCAAGAAGGGGCCGGTGGCGACTCGACACCGCACCCTGGCGGTCTTCCTCGCGTACTGGCTCAGCGAGATCGTCAAGCCGAACCTGGCACCACTGACGTACGTCTCGTACGAGGGGTCCGTGCGGCTCTACATCAACCCGCACCTCGGCTCGAAGCGGCTCGACAAGCTCACGGTCCGGGACGTACGGGAGTGGCTCAACAAGCTTGCGGCCACGTGCCAGTGCTGCGCCCAGGGCAAGGACGCCAAGCGTCGGCCGGCGGCCCAACGGTGCTGTGCCATCGGCGAGTGCTGCGAGGCTCACCCGTCCCGGCGCGTCGTCCAGGCGGCTCGTGATGCCCTTCGGGCGGCCCTCACGCACGCGGTGACCGAAGAGGAGATCGGCAAGAACGTGGCCTCCCTGGTCAAGGTCGCCAAGCCCCGGCGCAAGAAGATCAAGCCCTGGTCGGTCGCCGAAGCGGGCCGGTTCCTGGCCGACTGCGCCGCTCGTGAGGATCACCTGTTCGCGGCCTGGATGCTCGTGCTCTGCCTCGGGCTGCGCCGGGGCGAGGTCCTGGGCCTGACCTGGAAGTCGATCGACTCCGAGGCGGGCGAGATCTACGTGGACCACCAGATCCAGCGGGCCGGGCGCCAGATCCTGCACCGCGAGACCAAGACCGAGGAATCCGACGACTTCCTTCCCCTGCCGGAGGTCTGTGCCAAGGCGCTCCGGATGCGTCGCGCGCAGCAGCTCGGCGACCGGAAGGCGGCCGGGGAGCTCTGGCAGGACACCGCCGGTCTGGTCTTCACCACGAAGTACGGCACTCCGATCGAGCCGGGCAACCTCACCCGCATGTTCGCCCTGCGGGCCCGCCGCGCCGGCGTCCGCGTCATCCCGCTGCGGAACACCCGGCACACGTGCAGCTCGCTCCTGGTCGCGCTCAAGGTCCACCCGAAGATCGCCCAACGCATCCTGCGGCACTCACAGATCGCCATGACGATGGAGGTCTACGCCGAAGCGAGCGAAGAGGAAGTGCGCGCCGCGATCGGCAAGCTGTCCGACGCCATGGGCGGTACCGGCTGACGCGGTTGCTGTACTTCGCTGCTGTACGGCACGACAAAGCCCCCTCCGGAGTGATCCCGAGGGGGCTTTGACCTGTGTGCACTCGGCAGGATTCGAACCTGCAACCTTCTGATCCGTAGTCAGATGCTCTATCCGTTAAGCTACGAGTGCTTGTTTTTTTGTTTTCTTGTCTTCGCTTTCGGCCCTTCTGGCCCGCTCGCGGCGACAGGAAGAACATTACATGACTGCCGCCGCCATGTGAAATCCGTTAGGCGCACCCCTTGTGACCTGCGGATACGTCATATCTGGAGGTGTTGCGCGTACCGGTGGGGCGGAGGCCGGGAGGTCGAAGGCCGCGATGAAGCGGCCGCGGTCACGGCGGTTGGAGTGGGCCGGCCAGGCTGCCCAGGTGCGGCGGGGCCGGCGCGAAGGCCCCGTCCGTCGCCGCCACTGCGGGCACGACCGCCCACAGTTCCGTCACCGTCGGCGGCCCACTTCAAGCGCTGGCCGGACTACGCCGGGCCGGTTTCCCGCGCGAGGACGCGCCGGGATGCTTCGACGAGCTCACGGCGGTGCCAGGCCGATGCGGCGCGTGAAAGCGGGCCGTGGAAAACGGCTCAGGGAGCCCAGCCCGAAATGGGCTGGACTCCCTGAGTCAGAGGGCGGAGGCGGAGGGATTTGAACCCTCGATGGGCTTTAAGGCCCAAACCGCATTAGCAGTGCGGCGCCATAGACCGGACTAGGCGACGCCTCCAGCACAACCGCCCGCGTGAGCGCGAGTGGTGCGTGCAGATGATGACACAGTCGAGCGTGCTGTCACCAATCGGCTCCCACGGTACTAGGCAGCCGGGCCGCAGGGCAAAGCCCTTCTCGCCGGTGAGCGCGTCGGCGAGCGCGGCGCGCAACGTCCGGGCGGGCGGCGCGTTGGGCAGGGCATGTCTCGACTCCTGTCTCAGGTCAGGTCCCGTTCCGCACGCTCGTGGCAGGGGCGGCAGGGCTGGTCCCGTCCCGGCCTACGGGGCGTCCTCGGGGGCGTCACCGCCGTCCTCGGGGCCTTCCCCTCGCTGCCCGCCCCGCCCGCCTCCGCCTCCGCCGCCGTCCGGGCCGACCACCTCACCGTCACCGTCCAACACGCCGGGGACGGCCACGACGGGACGTACGAGCTGTCCTGTCACCCCGGCGCCGGCAGTCACCCGGACGTGGCCGGGGCCTGCCGGACGCTCGACCGGAACACCGACTGGGGCCGGGAGACCTTCGCCCCCGTCGCCCCGGGCACCGCCTGCGCCATGCTCTACGGCGGCCCGGCCACCGCCCATGTCACCGGCGACTGGGCCGGCCGCCCGGTGGACGCGACGTACGACCGCAGCAACGGCTGCGAGATCGGCCGCTGGGACCGGATGGTGCCCCTGCTGCCCGCCCTGGGCCCATGAAGCCGCCACAGCCGATTCATGGCGGAGGCCCCACGCACGTAAAAGTCTCGCGAAGGTACGGCGGAGGTGAGGCACGTCGGTCACATGTTCGCCGTCACTTCGTCGTGCGACCTCCCTCTCATCCGGCGCCGCGACCGGAACCGGTGCCTTTAGACTCCCTCGCGTGACACGCCGCGGGCCGATTGGCAAGATGGCCGGAGCGGTCGGCAAGGTGCGGTAACAGGGAGGAAGCGTCTCGTGAGCAGCAGGCCATCCCGAGGCGCTGCTCGCCTCGCAGCCATACTGGACGCGCTGCCGGATGCGTTGGTGCTGGTCAACGCCAACGGGACCGTCGTCAACGCGAACACCATCGCCCTGGAGGCCTTCGAGGCACCGGGGACGGCGCTGGTCGGGCGAGGGCTGCTCGATCTGCTTCCGCAGTTCGACTCCAGGCTCATCCCCGGGTCCATGCGGCGGCCCGACCACATGGATCCGCGCGGCCGGACCAAGCCGACCCGGATGGTCGCGCGGCGCACCGACGGAACCGAGTTCCCGGTCGAGGTCACCAGCGCCAACCTGGAGAACGGGCAGCAGGCCTACGACGGCTACGGCTACAGCGGCGACGAGCTGCTGATGCTCGTCGTGCGCGACCTGACCGGGACGGTGGACACCGAGGCCGAGCTGGCGCGCTCGCAGCGGCAGACCGAGATGATCCTGCGGGCCGCGAGCGAGGGCGTCGTCGGGACGGACACGGACGGGCGGATCGTCCTCGTCAACCCGGCCGCCGCCCAGATACTGGGTTACCGGGCCGGTGAGCTCGGCGGCAAGGAGCTGCACAACCTCGTGCTGCACGCGCGCGGCGACGGTTCGCCGTTCCCGTACGCCGAGTCGCCGCTCGCCGACACCCTGCGCTCCGGGCGCAAGCACCGGGTGCGCGGGCAGGTGCTGTGGGCCAAGGGAGACAAGAAGGTTCCGGTCGATCTGACGACCGCGCCGGTGCGCGACGGCGACCAGCTCGTCGGCGCCGTGATGACCTTCACCGACCGGCGGCCCTACGACTCCGTCGTCGACGAGAAGACGGCCCTGGAGCAGGCGCACGCCGAGGAGCTGGAGAAGCTCTCCGAGGAGCACGCCTCCGACCTGACCGCGCTGCGCCAGAAGCACGTCACCGAGGTGGAGGAGCTGCACGAGCGGCACGCCGAGGAGCTGGCGGCCGGCGAGGAACGGTACGCGGCCCTCGGCGAGCGCGAGAAGGACCGTTACGAGGCCCTCCACGGGCGCCACGAGCAGCTGCTGACCCTGCTCGCGCAGTCCCTGCGCGGGCCGCTCGACGAGCTGCGCCGGGAACTGGCCACGCTCGCCGCCGACGACGCCGGGCAGTTGTGGCCCGAGGCCAACCAGGTGCTCCACCATCTGTCGGCCGGCTACTCGCGCATCACCCAGCTCATCGACAACGTGCTCGGCTATCAGCGGCTGGACGCCGGCACCGAGGACATCAACCGTACGAAGGTCATGCTGGACGCGGTCGTCGCCGCCGGTGTGGAAGGCGCGGTGGAGCTGATCGGGCCCGGACGGGTGCAGTTCGCCGTGCACGCGCCGCCCATCGAGGCCGAGGTGGACCCGCGGCGGCTCGCCATCGCCCTCGCGCATCTCGTCGCGGACGTGGCGGGCGTCGACGCGACCGGCAACGCGCCGGTCTCGGCCGGCGGCTACATGGACAACACCGTGGTGGTCGCGGCGGCACAGCGCGGCGAGGTCGTCCGTATCGAGGTGCGCGGGCCGTACCCCGGCGGCGACCCGGTGCACGAGCCGATCGTGCGCGGGATCGTGCGCGCCCACGGCGGTGTGCTGCAGACCCACGAGGTGCCGGGCATGAGCGGCAGCGCGTTCGTGCTGGAGGTGCCGATCGGGGGCGGCGCCGGAGCCGTGGCCCCGCCGCCCGGTGCGCAACTGGAGATCGCCCCTGCCGCCCCCGCCGTCGAGGAGTCCGGTGCCGGTGGGCGGCGCCGGGCCCGGCGGTCCTCCGTGGACGCCTTCCTGGAGGGCGACGCGCCCGGCGAGTCCGGCGAGGGCGAGGTTCCGGCCGCGCCGACCGGGCGCCGGCGCCGGCGTGCCGCCGAGGCGGAGGACCAGGAGAGCGGACCCCTCGCGATCGAGAGCGCGGAGTCGGAATCGGCGTCCGGCGGCAACGGGCGGCGGCGCGGGCGTCCGGCCGACGGTGCCACCGGTGATGCCGGTGACGCCGGTGTGGCCGAGGGCGCCGTGGTGACGGCGGCCGAGCAGGGCGCCGGGACCGCCGCCTCCGGTACGGGGCTGGGCGGCGCCGTTCCGCCGCAGGGCGTGCCCGTGCCGCCGTCGGGGCGCCGGGCCCGACGTGAGCCCGAGGAACTGCAGGCGCTGCCGCCCGCCCTGCCCCCCGCCGGGCAGGGCGACGAAGAGCAGCCCAGCGGACGGCGGCGCCGTGCGCTGGCCGCGGCCGCCGAGCGGGCCGAGCAGCAGCAGGCTGGGCCCCGCCCGGTCTTCGCACTGCCGCCCGCCGAGGCCGACCGCACCCCCGAACCGGCCGAGACGCCGGTCGACGAGGGGCGGCACGACGCCGTGCCTCTCGACCAGGCCGAGGACCACACCCCGCCGCAGCCGCACCCCACCAGCGCGCCGACCGGCCGCCGCAGGCGGGCCGTGGGCCAGCCGGCGGAGGCGGCTCCGGCGGTAGCGACGGTGCCCGCGCAGGCGGCCGCCCCCGGGCAGCAGCTCCCGGCCGGTCAGCCCGGTCCGGATATCCCGGTCCAGACGGGGCCCGCGGCCCAGGTCGTCGCACCGACCGGTCTTCCCGCCGCCGCCCAGGCGGCCACCGGGCAACAGCCCCTGCAGGCCCCCGTGCCGGTCGGCCGGCCCGGCCAGCCGGCGCTGCCCGCCGCGGCCGCGGCCGCCGTACCCGCACAGGCTCAAGCACAGGCGCAGGCACAGCCGCAGAGCCCCGCACCGGCGGCCGGCGCTGCGGCTCCGGCGGCTCCCGGCGCTGCCGCACCGGCCCCCGCCCAGCCGCTCCCGGCGGAGGCCGCCCCCGTCCCGCAGCAGTGGCCGGGCGCGGACGAAGCACCCGCCCCGCTGCCCGCCGCTCAACCCGCGCGTGCCGCGCAGCCGTTGCCGGCCGAGGCGGCGGTGCCCTCGCCGGTCGACCCGGACTCCACCCAGGGCCGGGCGTTCAGCGTGCGGACGCTGGGGCAGGGGGTGCCGTTCTCGCGGCAGGCCGCACAGGTGCAGCAGCCGACGGCCACGCCACCCCCGCACCAGCCGAACGGCAACGGACGGCGCCGCAAGCTGGGCACTCCGCCGGACCCGGGTCCGCGTGCCGAACAGCCGCAGCCCGAGCAGTCGGCCCGGCCGCACCCGCCGGCCGAGCAGCCGGTCGCCGCCAAGCCGGCCGCCGCCCAGCCGCTGCCACAGCCGTCGCTGGCCGGGCAGTCCCGGCTGGTGGGCGCCACCGACGGGGCCGGACGGTCGTACGCGATAGGAGCGCCCGACGTGAACGCCGCCGAGGGCCCCGAACCGCTGGACGGTCCCGGCGGTGCGATCGAGGTCGCCGACCCGCCGCGCCCGCAGCCCATGGACGACGAGCTGCCCCCGGAGCCGCTGGACAACCCGCGCCGGCTGCTGGTGTGGCCCGCGCCGGACGTCACCACCCAGCAGGCGCTGAGCGACCGCGGCTACCGGCCGGTGATCGTGAACTCCCGTGACGAGGTCGACGCGCAGATCGCCGCGTTCCCGGCGGCCCTGTTCGTGGACCCGCTGACCGGGCCGATCACCCGGACCGCGCTGCAGTCGCTGCGGCAGGCGGCGGTGGCCGCCGAGGTGCCGGTGATGGTCACGGCCGGACTGGGACAGGCGACACGCGAGGCGGCGTACGGCGCCGATCCCGCCGTACTGCTGAAGGCGCTGGCGCCCCGGGACAGCGAGCAGCATCCGCCGCGGGTGCTGCTCATCGAGGAGCACGCGGAGATCGCGCTGGCCCTGACCTCGACGCTGGAACGGCGCGGGATGCAGGTCGCGCGGGCGGCGAGCGACGCGGACGCGGTGACGCTGGCCGGGCAGCTGCGGCCGAACCTGGTGGTGATGGACCTGATGCAGGTGCACCGCCACCAGGCCGGCATCATCGACTGGCTCCGCGCGAACGGACAGCTCAACCGGACGCCGCTCGTCGTCTACACGGCGGCCGTCGACCAGGCGGACCTGCCTCGGCTGGCGTCGGGGGAGACGGTGCTGTTCCTGGCGGAGCGGTCGACGAGCACGGAGGTGCAGAGCCGGATCGTGGATCTGCTGGCCAGGATCGGGACGAACTGATTCGGCGCCGTTGGGGAACTGCCGACCTTCGGCCGCGGGTTGTCCGTGGCTGGTCGCGCCCGAGGGGCGGCAGCCGCAAATCGACTACCGCCCCGCGCCCCTGAAGGGGCGCTTCAGCTCAGGGCGCTCACAGGCTGGTGACGTCCAGCTCGCCCTCGGCGTACTGCCTGCGCAGCACCTTCTTGTCGAACTTGCCCACGCTCGTCTTCGGCACGGCCTCGATCAGCGTCCAGCGTTCCGGCAGCTGCCACTTCGCGATCTTGCCCTCCTCGGCGAGGAAGGTCCGCAGGGCCTCGAAGGTGGCCGTGGCACCCTCCCGCAGGACGACCGTGGCCAGCGGGCGCTCGCCCCACTTGTCGTCGGGGACGGCCACGACCGCCGCCTCGGCGATGTCCGGGTGGGACATCAGCGCGTTCTCCAGATCGACCGAGGAGATCCACTCGCCGCCGGACTTGATGACGTCCTTCGCACGGTCGGTGAGGGTGAGGAAGCCGTCGGGGGAGATGGTGCCGACGTCACCGGTCTTCAGCCAGCCGTCCTCGCTGAACTTGTCGGCGGGGCGCAGCGGTTCCGCGTCGGGGCCGTTGTAGTACGCGCCGGCGATCCAGGGGCCGCGCACCTCCAGCTCGCCCGCCGACTCGCCGTCCCAGGGCAGGCGCTCCCCGTCGGGCCCGCTGAGCCGCGCCTCGACGGCGGCCGGGAAACGGCCCTGGGTGAGGCGGTACGCGAACTCCTCCTCCGTGCCCACCGCATGGGCCGGCGGCCGGGCGATCGTGCCGAGCGGGGAGGTCTCCGTCATGCCCCAGGCGTGGCAGACCCGCATGCCCAGCTTGTCGAAGGCGGCCATGAGGGAGGGCGGACAGGCCGCGCCGCCGATGGTGACCTGGGTGAGGGTGGAGACGTCACGGGGCCGGGCGGTGAGTTCGCCGAGCAGGCCCTGCCAGATGGTGGGGACGGCGGCCGCGTGCGTCGGGCGCTCACGCTCGATCATCTCGGCGAGCGGGGCCGGCTGGAGGAAACGGTCCGGCATGAGCAGGTTGACGCCGGTCATGAAGGTGGCGTGCGGCAGGCCCCAGGCGTTCACGTGGAACTGCGGCACGACGACCAGCGAGGTGTCCTGGTCGGTCAGGCCCATCGACTGGGTCATGTTGACCTGCATGGAGTGCAGGTAGATCGAACGATGGCTGTACACCACGCCCTTGGGGTCGCCGGTGGTACCGGAGGTGTAGCACATGGCGGCGGCCTGGCGTTCGTCGATCTCCGGCCAGTCGAACGTCTTCGGCCGGTCCGCGATCAGCTCCTCGTACTCGTGCACCTGTGCGGTGGCGCCGGCGAGCGGGGACCGGTCACCGGGGCCGGAGACGACGATGTGCTCCACCGTCGGCATCTGGGACAGCAGCGGCGCCAGCATCGGGATCAGCGAGCCGTTGACGATGACGACCTTGTCCGCCGCGTGGTTGACGATCCACACCAGCTGCTCGGCGGGCAGCCGCAGATTGAGGGTGTGCAGGACCGCGCCCATCGAGGGGATCGCGAAGTACGCCTCGACGTGCTCGGCGTTGTTCCACATCAGGGTCGCGACCCGGTCGTCGCCCTGGACACCGAGCTCGTCCTTCAAGGCGTTCGCCAGCTGCACGGCACGGGTTCCCGCCTCGGCGAAGCTGCGCCGCTGCGGCTCGCCCTCCCCGGTCCAGGTGGTGATCTGGGACCGTCCGTGGACCAGCACACCATGCACAAGGATGCGGGTCACGGTCAGCGGTACGTCCTGCATGGTGCTCAGCACGGCGTCCTCCCGGGGGCGACATTGCCTACTCGGCGGTATAGGGCTGCGCTGATTCTGCGCACATACCACTTGGTATGTCACTAGGAGAAAGCCAACAAAGCCCGGCCGACCGCTATCGGGCGAGGTCCAGTTCAGGGTCCTCGCGCAGCTTGCCGAGCGCACGCGACACCGCAGACTTCACCGTGCCCACCGACACCCCGAGCACCTCGGCCGTCTGCACCTCGCTCAGGTCCTCGTAATACCGCAGCACGACCATCGCCCGCTGCCGCGCGGGCAGCTTCATGATCGCCCGCCACATCGCGTCGTGCAGCGCCTGCCGCTCGGCCGGATCGTCCGCACCGGCCACCGGTTCCGGCTCGGGCAGCTCGTCGCAGACGAACTCGTCGACCCGGCGCTTGCGCCACTGCGAGGTCCGCGTGTTCAGCAGGGCCCGGCGCACATAGCCGTCGAGCGCCCGGTGGTCCTCGATCCGCTCCCAGGCCACGTACGTCTTGGCGAGCGCGGTCTGGAGGAGGTCCTCGGCATCGCTCGGGTTCGCGGTCAACGACCGGGCGGTGCGCAGCAGGACCGGCTGGCGGGCCCTGACGTACGACGCGAACGACGGATAGGGTCGGGCGTACGGGCTGGTCTGCCTCGCCGAGACAGCGGCGTCCGAAGCGCTGGTGCAGACGGGTGTGGTCATGGCTCCACGCTATGAGCGAGCGATGTTCCGGCGGATCGGCCGCAGGTCCCGAAGGCGCCTCCGCCTCAGGTTGTAGGGGTGGGGTTGGCTACACCTCCTGAAGGTGGAGTACGGGAGCGGTACTCCTGCGGGTTTACCCCTGAGGGGGTAGTACGGCCGCATCCATGACGTCAGCCGTCCGAGGTCAGGACCAGCCCCGATGTCGGTACGCCGGTGCCCGCCGTCACCAGCACCCGCTCCGCTCCCGGTACCGGGTTCACGGCCGTGCCCCGCAGCTGCCGTACCCCCTCCGCGATCCCGTTCATCCCGTGCAGGTACGCCTCCCCGAGCTGCCCCCCGTGGGTGTTCAGCGGCAGCCGCTCCCGCGCCACGAAGTCCGCCGCCTCTCCCGGTCCGCAGAACCCGAACTCCTCCAGCTGCATCAGCACGAACGGGGTGAAGTGGTCGTAGAGGATCCCCACGTCGATGTCGGCCGGAGCGAGCCCGGAGGTCCGCCACAGCTGTCTCGCCACCACGCCCATCTCGGGCAGCCCGGTCAGGTCGTCGCGGTAGAAGCTGGTCATCTGCTCCTGGGCCCGGCCGGCCCCCTGCGCGGCCGCCGCGATCACGGCCGGCGCCCGCGGCAGATCGCGCGCCCGCTCCACCGAGGTGACGACGAGGGCCTGTCCGCCGTCCGTCTCCTGGCAGCAGTCCAGGAGCCGGAGCGGCTCCACGATCCAGCGCGAGGCCGCGTGCTCGGCCAGGGTGATGGGGCGGCCGTGGAAGTAGGCGGCGGGGTTGGTCGCCGCGTACTTGCGGTCGACGACCGCCACATGCCCGAACGCCTCCGGGGTCAGCCCGTACGTGTGCAGATAGCGCTGCGCCGCCATCGCCACCCAGGACGCCGGGGTGAGCAGCCCGAACGGCAGCGCCCAGCCGAGCGCCGCCCCCTCCGCCGACGGCTCCCGGTGCTGCACTCCCGATCCGAAGCGACGGCCCGATCTCTCGTTGAAGGCCCGGTAGCAGACCACCACCTCGGCGACCCCGGCCGCGACGGCCAGCGCCGCCTGCTGGACCGTCGCGCAGGCCGCGCCGCCGCCGTAGTGGACCCGGGAGAAGAAGGACAGCTCGCCGATCCCGCAGGCCTGGGCCACGGTGATCTCCGGGCTGGTGTCCATCGTGAACGTCACCATCCCGTCCACGTCCGCCGCCGTCAGCCCCGCGTCGTCCAGCGCCGCCCGCACCGCCTCCGCCGCCAGCCTCAGCTCGCTGCGCCCCGAGTCCTTGGAGAACTCGGTGGCCCCGATCCCGACGATCGCCGCCCGCCCGCCGAGCAAGTCCCGGCCCCGCACGCTCATGAGGCCCCCTCGCCGGTCTCGTCGGTCTCGTCGGTCTCGTCGGTCTCGTCGGTCTCGTCGGTCTCGTCGGTCTCGTCGGTCTCGTCGGTCTCGTCGGTCAGGGTGACGGTCACCGTGGCTTCGGTGAAGGTGACGGTCACGCTGCCGGACACATGCCTGCCGATGGCGTTGTCGCCGATCACCCGGACCGTCGCCGTCCCCGCCTCCTCGTCCAGCTCCTCGATCCGGCCGGTCAGCACCATGGTGTCCCCCGGGTAGTTGGGCGCCCCGAGCCGGATGGCCACCTTGCGGAGCACCGCCCCCGGGCCGAAGCAGTCCGTGATGTATCTGCCGACCAGGCCGTTCGTCGTCAGGATGTTCATGAAGACGTCCGGCGAACCCTTCTGCCGGGCCAGTTCGGCGTCGTGGTGCACGTCCTGGTAGTCCCGGGACGCGATCGCCCCGGCCACGATCAGCGTCCGGGTGATCGGGATCTCCAGGGGCGGCAGGTCCGTCCCCGCGGCCGGCCTCGTCGTCTCAGTCCCCACTCGCGATCAACTCCCCCAGTTCCTGGAGCACTTCGCCCCCACTGCCCAGATACGCGTCCAGCTGGCGCCCCCACAGGAAGTGCCGGTGCACCGGATGGCCGACGTCGGCCCCCGTGCCGCCGTGCAGATGCTGGCCCGTGTGCACGACCCGCTGCCCCGCCTCGGACGCCCACCAGGCGGCGGTCAGCGCATGCGTGGCGTAGGGCAGCCCCGCGTCCCGCCGCCAGGCCGCCTCGTACGCCGTCACCCGTATCGCCTCGGTGTCCATATGGGCGTCGGCGGCCCGGAGTTGCACGGCCTGCCGGGTGGCGAGCGGGCGCCCGAACTGCTCGCGGGTGTTGGTGTGCGCGACTGCCCGGGCGAGGGAGCCCGCGCAGACCCCGGCCTGGAGCCCGGCGAAGGCGGTGCGGGCGGTGGCCAGGACGTCGGCGTAGGCCGCCGGATCCGAGCCGAGGCGCTCGGCCGGAGCCGCGTGGAGCGTGAGCCGGCCCGCCGACCAGGGCGCGGTCAGCTCGACCTCCTCCACAGCGGTCTCCGCACCGACGGGTACCAGCCACAGCCGCCGTTCCGCGTCGGCGACCAGGACGTGTGTGGCCTCGCGCAGCCACGGGACGACGGGGACGGCACCGCTCAGCCTCCCGGGCGCGGAGGGTCGTACCGCCGCCTGCGCCGGAAAGGCGCCGGTCACCACCACCGACCCGGCCCCGATCCCCGACAGCAGCCGCTCCCGCTGTGCGCTCGTGCCGTGCGCGGCGATCGCCAGCTGCCCGTACACACAGCTCGCCGCGTACGGCACCTGGGCCGTGGTGCGCCCCTGTTCCTCCAGGAGCAGCACCAGTCCCGACAGGCCCAGCTCCGCCACGGCGGCCACCAGCCCGGCCTCGGTGAGGGCCTTCCACAGCTCCGGGTCACTGCCGGTGCCGGCCGCGCCGAGGCGCTCGTGGGTGGCGAGGTCGCCGAAGATCCGGGCGGCCAGGTCACGGGCCTCGGTCTGCGCCTCGGTGGGCGTGAAGTCCATGTCAGGCCTCACCCTCGGCCACCCGGAAGAGGGGCAGGACCAGTTCCCCGGCATCATCGTCGTACCGCCGGAACTCCACCCGGACCGGCAGCCCGATCCGCACCTTGTCGTACGGCACTCCGACCACGTTGCTCACCATCCGTACGCCCTCGGCGAGTTCGATCAGGCCCACGGCGTAGGGAGGCTCGAAGGCCGGGAAGGGCGGGTGGTGCATCACGACGTACGAATAGACCGTGCCCTCGCCGGACGCCTCGACGGTGTCCCAGTCGAGGGAGCCACAGGCGTTGCAGCCGGGCAGCCAGGGGTGGCGCAGGGTGCCGCAGACGGCGCAGCGCTGGATGAGGAGACGGCCCTCGGCCACCCCCTCCCAGAAGCCGGCGTTGTCCCGGTTGACCACCGGGCGGGGGCGCCGGGCCCGTCCGGCGGGCGGCCGCCGGCTCGGCGCGTACTTGAGGACGCGGAAGCGGTGGGTGCCGACGAGGTCGTCCCCGACGCGGACGTCCGTGCGGGTCGTGATGAAGTAGCCGCTGCCCAGCTTGGTGGTCTTGCGCTCCGACACCGACTCGATCGCCGTGTCGAAGGTGACCCGGTCGCCCGGCCGCAGGGGCCTCAGGTACTCCTGCTCGCAGTCGGTGGCGACGATCGAGGTGCAGCCCGCCTCGTCGAGAAGGGTGAGCAGTTCGTCGTACGCGCCCGTGCGCCCCACGTGGCCCGACAGGCCGCCCATCGTCCACGCCTGGAGCATGGTGGGCGGGGCGATCGCGTCCGGTCCCTCGTACGCCGGATTCGTGTCGCCCATGGCCTCGCACCAGTGCCGGATCATGGGCAGGTTGACCGGGTCCTTGCCCACGCCCGAGACGGCGGCCGGCTGCCCCTCGTACCCCCTGAGCCGTACTCCGAACTCATCGCTCCCCCCGGTCACGCCCACCCCTCCTCATCCCGAGTCGCATCGTCGCGACGATCTCCCGCTGCACCTCGCTCACCCCGCCCCCGAACGTGTTGATCTGCGCCGCCCTGTTGAGCCGCTCCAGCTCGCCGTCCCCGAACACCCCTGGCGACCCGGACCGGACCAATGCCGTCTCGCCGACGATCTCCTGACACATGCGATACGTCGCGACTGCCGATTCCGTTCCCGCGAACTTCACCCCGCTGGCCTCCGCGGGGGCCACTCGGCCCGCCCCCACGTCCCCCGCCAAACGCCAGCTGAGCAGGCGGTTTGCCGCCAGCCGGGCATGTGCTTCGGCCAGCCGAAATCGAATCCACGGCTCGTCAACACGGCGTCGGCCCGTCACCGGATCGGGGGTGCGGGCGGCGGTGAGCGCGGCCTCGTAGAAGTCCTCGGCCTGCATGCCGGTCGCGGCGAGGGCGACCCGCTCGTGGTTGAGCTGGTCGGTGATGAGCGACCAGCCGTCGTGCTCGGCGCCGACCAGGTTGCCGGCGGGGACGTGGACGCCGTCGTAGTACGTCGCCGTGGTGATCTGGCCGCCCACCGTCTCGATCGGCGTCCAGGAGAACCCGGGGGCGTCGGTCGGGACCAGAAGGATCGAGATGCCGCGGTGCTTGGGCGCCTCGGGGTCGGTGCGGCAGGCCAGCCAGATCCAGTCGGCGTGCTGGGCGCCCGAGGTGAAGATCTTCTGCCCGTCGATCCGCCAGCCGTCGCCGTCCCGCACCGCCCGGGTGCGCAGCGAGGCCAGGTCGGTGCCGGCGGAGGGCTCGCTGTAACCGATGGCGAAGACCAGGTCCCCGCGGAGGATGCCGGGCAGGAAGCGGGACCTCTGCTCGTCGCTGCCGTACTTCATCAGCGTGGGCCCGACCGTGTTGAGCGTGACCATCGAGACGGGGGCACCCGCCCGGTACGCCTCGTCGAAGAACACGAACTGCTCGTCGGCGCCCCGCCCTTGACCGCCGTACTCGACGGGCCAGCCGAGACCGAGCAGGCCGTCCGCGCCGATACGGCGCAGCAGGGCACGGCGTTCGTCGGGCGCCTCGGGGGCGGGGGACGGGATCAAGGTCCGGAAATAGGCGCGGAGTTCGGCGCGCAGCCGCTGCTGGCGTTCGGTGGGGGCCAGATGCATGGTTTCTGACTGTCCGTCAGATCCGGTCCACTGTCAAGGTCGAACAGGGCGGCGCACGCCGGGAGCGGACCGGACGGCACGGCGGTCCGGGAACGTCTGCACGGCGGGCCGGAGAACGCCTGTGCGGCGATGCCGAAGCACCGCCGCACTGACGCGCTGTCCCCACAGACCACACCCCCCGAGGGTTCGGGCGGGGCTTACCAGAGCGGGGAGAAGTGGATGGCGACGTTGTGGTTGCCCTGCTGGACGGCAGTCCACGCGGAGCCCTTGACCTGCGCGGTGTTGCTCTGGTTCGTGGCACCGTGGCCCACCGCGTTCTGCTGCGTGGTCGAGGAGTTGCCGTTGTTGTCGTGGCCGACCCCGCTGCCGATGATGCCCGCCACGCCCGCGTTGGCGCTCGATCCGTTGTCCGCGATCGCACCGTTGTCCGCGGCCGCGACACCGGTGAAGAGAGCGGCTGCGAGCGGAAGCGCCGAGACGGCGGCGAGAACGCGGGCGGTACGGATGCTTGCCATGTTGATTCCTCTCAGAGCCCGGCTGTGCCGGAAGTACGCCAAGTAAGGCTTTTTCCAAGGCAGTTGGCCGACCGCCTCGGTGGTTGTCATCGACGTCGCGAGATCAGAATTGCCCACCGAATCCCTGGCGAACCAGACCGGAAGGCATGATTCGCCCTCAAGCGTGATGACAAGTTGATAAACCCCTTTCACCATCTTCGATCGACTTCCACCCAAGTCATGACTACTCCGGACATCCATCCCACCAGGCGCCCCAAAGGGAGAACCGTTCCGGCGCCGGCACCCGACCAAGCCGCCACCCTCGGCGTGTCACGGTGGGCCCCCCTTCCCTTTTTCGAACGTGAGTACGAACATAGAGCCATGGCCACCACCGACCGGCAGGCCACGACGCTGGCCCTCGCACACGCCCTGTCAGCCGCCGAGCGCGGCCTGGCCGTCATTCCCCTCTCCCGGACCAAGCTCCCGGCCCTGCGCTCCCCGCACCGCTCCTCGGACCGCACCCCGGACCAGTCCCCGAACCGCCCCTCACACCACGACGACCCGGAACCAGCGGCTCCGCCCTGCCGCGGAGAGTGCGGCCGCCCTGGCCACGGGGTGTACGACGCCACCGTCGACCCGGCCCGCATCCGCGAGCTGTTCGCCGCGGCCCCCTGGGCGACCGGCTACGGCATCGCCTGCGGACTGCCCCCGCACCGCCTCATCGGCATCGACCTGGACGTGAAGTCCGGCACGGACTCCACCTCCGCCCTGCGCGAACTGGCGCTGCGGCACCTGTTCACCATCCCGCCGACGGTCGTCGTGCTCACACCGAGCGGCGGCCGCCACATCTGGCTGACCGGGCCGCCGGACGCCGTGATCCCCAACTCGGCGAGCCGTCTGGCCCCCGGCATCGACATCCGGGGCGCCGGCGGCTACCTGGTCGGCCCCGGCTCCCGCACCGGCCACGGCCTGTACGCCACCGCGCCCGGCACCGAGCACCTGGTCCCCGCCCCCTGCCCGCCCTCCCTGCTCCGCCTCCTCCTGCCGCCCCCGCGGGCGCCGCACCCCGCGACCCACCCCTCGGTCGGCAACCGCGGCCAGGGCCTCGTGCAGTTCGTCCTCGCCGCCCACGAGGGCCAGCGCAACACCCGCCTGTTCTGGGCGGCCTGCCGCGCCTACGAGAACGGCATCGGCCGGGCCCTGCGAGCACCCCTGATCGACGCGGCGGTACACACCGGCCTCACGGAACACGAGGCCCGCGCGACGATCGCGTCGGCCGCGCGGATGACGGGCCACCGGCCGTGAAAACGCACGTGCTGCCGAATCGCCGGACCCGGCCGCAGCCCGGTACCGGCGCTCCGGCCTGGGCAGGAACGGCTGGGTCCGGTACCGCTATCGAGAATGCGCGAGGTCGTGGAGATACGACAGGACGGCTGCGACGTCGGCGTCCGTGCGGGCGGCGTTGAGCTGCCTGATCTGCTCGATCTTGGCGGCGTAGTGGCGGGCGACCTCCGCCGCTTTCGCCGCGACCACCTCGACGGCGACCTTGCGGCGATCGGTGGGGACGGTGCCCCGGGCGATGTACCCGGACTTCTCCAACCGGTCGAGCACTCGGGTGACGCTGCTGGCCGGCAGCCCCGTGAGGGCCATGACCTCGGTGGGGGTGATCGGGCCGTCGTGGCGCGAGATGACCCCGAACGCCTGCAGGTCGACCGCGTTGATCCCGAGCGTCTTGGCGACCTGCTCGTTGAACAGGACCGCCTGGCCGATGAGTACCGCGAACAGGTCGCACACCTGGGCGACCGCCTGCTCGCAACCCGCACGGCAACCCGAAAGCCGTCGCCGATCAGCTCAGGACGCTCTTCGCCATGCAGTAGGGCAGATCGGCCTCGGCGCCCCAAAGGCCGCTCCTGTCGCCCACATCCAGCGGACACGAAGCAGGCCCCTGACCGTACTGCCTGGTCAGGGGCCTGCTACTTCACGCGGTGGGTGTGGGATTTGAACCCACGGTGACTCGCGCCACGACGGTTTTCAAGACCGTTCCCTTAGGCCGCTCGGGCAACCCACCCCGCGTCGATCGAGATCGGCGCGGGGAACAGAGTAACCGGTCCGTGCGGGCGTGTGCGGGTCAGTTGTCGCCGACGCGGGAGCCGAGGGTGAGGGTGACCGTGTGGTCGGAGCCGCCGCGCTTGTAGGTGATCTGGACCTTGTCGCCGGGCTTGTGGGTCCAGATCTCGCCGATCAGGGTCGGACCGCTGTCGATCACCGAGTCGTCGAGCTTGGTGATGACGTCGCCGGGCTTGAGGCCGGCCTTGTCCGCGGGGCCGCCCGACTCGACCGCGGCGGAGCCGCCCGAACCGGAGTCGGTGATCTGCGCACCGTTCGACGAGTCCTCCAGGGACACCGACGCACCGATCTTCGCGTAGACCGGCTTGCCGGTCTTGATCAGCTGCTGGGCCACGTACTTGGCCTGGTTGATCGGGATGGCGAAGCCCAGGCCGATCGAGCCCGACTGCCCGGTGCTGCCGAGGCCGCCGCTGGAGGCGGACTGGATCGCGGAGTTGATACCGATCACCGCGCCGGAGGCGTCCAGCAGCGGACCGCCGGAGTTGCCGGGGTTGATGGAGGCGTCGGTCTGCAGGGCGCTCATGTAGGACGCCTTGCTGTCGCTGCTGCCGTCGCTGGAGGCGACGGGGCGGTTCTTGGCGCTGATGATGCCGGTGGTGACGGTGTTGGACAGGCCGAAGGGGGCGCCGATCGCGATCGTCTCGTCGCCGACGGCCACGTTGTCGGAGTTGCCGAGGGTGAGCGGGTTGAGGTCCGACGGCGGGTTCTTGAGCTTGATGACCGCGACGTCGTAGCCCTGTGCGTGGCCGACGACCTCGGCGTCGTACTTCTTGCCGTTCGGGAAGGTCGCGGTCAGCTTGCCGCCGCCGAGGGCGTCCGCGACCACGTGGTTGTTGGTGACGATGTGGCCCTGGGTGTCGAAGACGAACCCGGTGCCGGTGCCGCCCTCGCCGTTGGTGCCCTCGGCCTCGATGGTGACCGTGCTGGGCAGCGACTTCGCCGCGACCGCCGCGATGGTGCCGGCGGCGCGCTTGACCTGGGCGGCACCGGCGCCGGTGGACGCGGAGACGGTCGTGGAGCCGGTGTTGTCGTTGTTCTTGGCCAGCGTGTAGCCGAGGCCGCCGCCGAGGCCGCCCGCGACCAGCGCGGCCACCAGGACGGCGGCGATCAGACCGCCGCGCCCGCTGCCCTTCTGCGGCGCGCCCTGCGGCTGCTGGTACGCCTGGTTCGTCTGGTAGGCCTGGTGCGCCTGGTCGTACGACGAGCCCCAGCCGGCGCCTGAGCCCGCGCCGGCGTCCGCGTAGGAGGGGGTCGCCGGGGGCGGGGGCGGCCAGGAGCCCTCCGGAGCCTGCGGCGGGGGTCCGTAGGGGTCGCCCGCGGGAGCCTGCGGCGGAGGGCCGTACGGGTCGCCCGCGGCTGCGGCGGGGGCGCCCTGCGGGGTCGGCGGGATCGGTGCGGTCGGCGCGTCCCCGTCGGATGCGGCCGGCTGCGGGGAGGCGGCGGGAGTCGCCGGCGGCACGGGAGGTACGGACGGGGCCGGGGGTACCGGGTTGTCCTCGTTCTCGGTGCTCACAGCTTCTCTCCTCGGTCCACGGCTGTTCTTGTCGGTCGCACTCGGTCACGCTCTTTCACGCTCGCTGTCGGTCCGGCGCGATTCAGCTGTGCATGTGCTTTTGTATGCCGTCAGCTTTTCCCACAGGCCGTCAGAGCACCATAAGCGGTGGCTGTGGGTACACGGACAACCTTTATATAGGGCCTGTCTGACAAAAGTTCCCTTTGCTGGCATCGGGGATGCCCCCAGGTACCCCCGCTCGGTGGCACCATGTCGCGGTGACCCACGCACCACAGCACCGCATCCAGGTCGTCGCCCACCGCGGCGCCTCCGAAGAGGCCCCCGAGCACACGCTGGCCGCCTACAAGAAGGCCATCGAGGACGGCGCCGACGCCCTTGAGTGCGACGTACGCCTGACCGCCGACGGCCATCTGGTGTGTGTGCACGACCGCCGGGTCAACCGTACGTCGAACGGACGCGGTGCGGTGTCGGCCCTGGAGCTCGCGGACCTGGCCGCCCTGGACTTCGGTTCATGGAAGAAGGGCGCGGGCCGGCGGGGGCGGGACGAGGAGCCCGACTGGGAGTTCCGGCCCGAGGACCGCGCGGACACCTCCGTACTGACACTGGAGCGGCTGCTGGAGCTGGTCGCGGACGCCGGGCGGCGGGTGGAGCTGGCGATCGAGACCAAGCACCCCACGCGGTGGGCGGGGCAGGTCGAGGAGCGGCTGTTGCTGCTGCTGAAGCGGTTCGGGCTGGACGCCCCGGCCACGGCGGCCGACTCGCCGGTGCGGGTCATGAGCTTCTCCGCGCGGTCGCTGGCCCGGGTGCGGGCAGCCTCGCCGACCCTGCCGACGGTCTATCTGCTGCAGTTCCTCTCGCCCCGGCTGCGCGACGGCCGGCTGCCGGCGGGGGTGCGGATCGCGGGTCCCTCGATCCGGATCGTGCGCAATCACCCCGGATACGTGGAGCGGCTGCAGCGCAACGGCCACCAGGTGCACGTATGGACGGTGAACGAGCCGGAGGACGTGGATCTCTGCCTCGACCTCGGTATCGACGCGATCATCACCAACCGGCCGGGAGCGGTGCTGCGCAGGCTGGGCCGCTGAATCCGAGACCGTCCTGACCGGGCCTCAGATAAAAAGTCACGTAAGGACGCTCCCGCACCTCTTGACCCGACAGCGCACTCACATCATTCTCACTTCTCGGCCACACCATCGAAATCAAGCCACACGAAGCCATACACGGGGATATGGCGACGAACCCGTCACAGGGAGTGCTCCGGCGCGTTCGGTACGTATTCGTTCGTTGCGAATGCGTCACCGGACATTCATTGGCCGGTTTCCGGTTCAGGCCGATGGGGCATCCACACCGTGGCGTGGGGCAAAGGAGGTCTCGGGGGTGGCGTTGGTGGTGGCACAGGAGGTGCCCACGTCGTCGAGCATGGCCGTACCCCATGGCCCTGCGGGCGTGGGTAAGGCAAGACACCGCATGCGCGATCAGTTGCGCATGGGTGGCGTATCGGAATCGGTCATCGACGACGCCGTACTCATCCTTTCCGAACTTTTGAGCAACGCCTGCAAACACGGGCGTCCCCTGGGCGACGCACTGGCCGGGGACGGTGACGTCCGGGCCGCCTGGCAGGTGGACCCGCGCGGCCGGCTGATCGTCGAGGTGACGGACGGTGGCGGCCCGACCCGCCCGGCCCCCATGACCCCTTCGGTCACGGCACACGGCGGCCGCGGGCTGAACATCATCACGGCCCTGGCCGACGACTGGGGGGTCCGGGACGACGCCCGGGGCGAGGTGACGGTCTGGGTCGTGGTCCAGGAGAACGCGGCCGACCCGGATGTCCCGGATGCCGTCGGCCGCCGTGACGCCTTCGCTACGCGCGTCATGGCTCCCTCGGCGCCGGAACTGGCCGGTCTGGACTTCGCGGACGCGTTCGACGACCTGGACTGACCGGACCATGGCGCGGCCGGATCCGCCCGGATACGACATGGCGGATCCGCCCGGATACGACACGGCGGACCCTGTCCGGGTACGACACGGCGGCTCCGCCCGGATACGACACGGCGGACCCTGTCCGGGTACGACACGGCGGCTCCGCCCGGATACGCGGCAGCGGCTCCGTGCCCGGGTGGGCGGCCCGTGTCGGCGCCGTTGTCCACAGGTTCCCGTGGTCCGAGGCGTGAACGGCTAGGCTCCCGCCAGTACGAGACGAGCCGTAACCGGGAGAAACGCAGATGGCCAAGAAGCGACCCCAGACGAAGGCCACGCGGCCGCAGTTCGGCGATGCCGAGATCCCGGTTGTCGGTGCCCGTGAGCCCTGCCCCTGCGGCAGCGGCCGGCGCTACAAGGCGTGCCACGGCAGGGCGGCCGCCCACGCGGCGACCGAGCTGGTGCACCGCCCGTTCGAGGCGCTGCCGGGCGAGGGCGACTGGGTGGCCCTGCGCGAGCTGGTGCCCGCCGCCACGGTCGAGCTGCACCTGAAGGACGGCCTGCCCGAGGGCGTCCCGTCGGTCACGCTCGCGACGGTGCTGCCGATGGCCTGGCCGGCGCTGCGCCGCGACGACGGCTCGGTCCTCCTCGGCCTGCAGAACGACACGGCGTCCGGCGACATCAGCCGCGACCTCGCCGACACCCTCCAGCGCGCCCTCGCGGCCGAGCCGGGCACCCCGGTGCAGGGCCGCCGCGCCCCCGCCGACAGCCCGCGGCTGCAGGATCTGCTCGACCCCAAGGGTCCGTTCGAGCCAGTTGTGCACGACGGCTTCGAGTTCTGGGTGCAGGACGCGGAGAACGCCACCCCGGACGTGACCGCCTCCCTGGAGCGGGCCAACGCGGCGGCCATCCCGACGGTGAAGCTGACCGGTGTCGACTCGGCCTACTGGTGCGAGACGCCCGAGAAGAACCATCTGCGGTGGGTCATGCCGTATCCCGAGGAGCAGCTTCTGGACGCTCTTGCGCGGCTGCACGCGGCGGGCAGGTCGAGCCTCGGGGAGGGCACCCGGCTGGTCGGTTCCTTCCGTGCCCACGGCCTCACCGTGCCGGTCTGGGACCTGCCGAGCGGGGTCGGCGCGGAGGACGTGGAGAAGCCGGCCGCCGAGTTCGCGGAGCGGCTCGCGACGGCTCTGGCCTCGGAGGCACCGCTCACGGCGGACGAGCGCCGGGCCCGTGGCGGGCTGACCAACCGGCAGGTCACGCTCAGCTGACGATCAGCGCGGGCAAAGGGTCGCGGCTGACCGACCGGTCAGCCGCACCGGGCCCGTCGACTCGGGTGACTCCCGTCACAACTTCCCTACACGGCAAGCAAATACGTGTCCGAATAGCCGAGATCGAATTTGCGAACCGCCGATCTCTTGTTACCGTCTCAGTAGCCCGGTTGCTGGTGCATCCCCCGTCGCCAGCAACCGGGCCTTTTCATGTCCGCGTCCGGTGTACGGACCGCAGCGATACGTCAACTCCCGCTTGACCCAGTGGAGTTGCTCCCCGCCGCGTCCCCGGGGCCGCCCTCGGGGGCGTTCCCGGCGGACCCCCCGGAACCGCTCCCGGAGTTGCTCCCGGCCGAAGTGCGGGAGCCGCCCCCGGCCGCCGCCCCCGAATTGCTCCCCGAGTTGCTCCCCGAGCGCAGCAGCAGCGGTCCGCCCCCGCCGCGTGTTGCGAACTCCGCGACGGCCGTGTACGCGTCGAGCGCGCCCCGGGTGTGCTCCCTGGGGGTCTCACAGGTGGCCGGCTCGTCGTCGGCACCGGCGTCGCAGTGGGTCTGCAGGGTGCGGCCGGACGGGCCCATGAGGCTCAGAACGGCATCGAGGGCGGCCCCGGTGGCGTTGCGGTAGTAGGTGCGCGCCCAGGTGTCCGCGCCCTGGGTCATCACACAGGTCTGCGCCTCCACACCCTCGGGAGAGGTGAGTGCGGGACCGCAGCGGGCGGCCGTGGCGAGACCCAGGCCGAGCACCCGAGGGGAGCGGGCGGGGGCCCGCAGTTTCTGGTCGTCCTGCTTCGCAGGGTGTACGGCGGCATCGCCCACCTGGCCCGCGGACGCCACGGTCAGCGGCAGTACCACCGCGCACACCATGGCGCCCACGAGGGCGAGCAGACGCAGTCGGGGGTCCAGGGGCTGCCCCCCAGAGTTACGCAGCATGCACGGAGGGTAACCAGCGAGGTGGGGCGAGCCGCGCTGTCGCGCCCGACACCCTTACAACTCGGGTGCGCTCACACCCGTACGAGTGAGGGCGTCGACCACGGCGTCCACCACGGCCTCCACATCGGGCACCCAGGGCTTGGCCGAGCCGGGCAGCGGGGCGCGCTCCCAGCGGATGGCGCCCTGACCGGTCTCGGACGGGGGCAGGGCGAGATAGCCGCCCTCCCCGTGGAAGCGGAGCGAGCCGGGCACGAAGTCCTTGGCGTACAGCAGCTCGCCCAACTGCTCCATGGAGTAGGGCTTGACGAGCAGCGCCCACCGGTTGGGCGCCGCCACCACCGGGCCGAGGCGCATGCCGCGGCGGTCGAGGAGGGCGAGGGCGCGGGAGGCGGCGAGGGCCGGCAGGCTGACCGCGCAGGGCGCCTTTCCACCGGAGGCTCCGGTGGCGAGGATGATCGGCGCGGTCGGCCGGTTGCCCCACCACCAGCGCACCATCCGCTCGTCGGTGGTGGCGGCGAGCAGGCCGGGGTCGAAGGGGTGCGCGCCGGGCACCGTGCACTCCGGGTCGGGGCAGGCGCACCGGGCCCGGCCCTGCGGGTCCGGGGCCACGCCCGGGAGTACGGGCCACTGCCATTCCGTCGCGAAGGTCAGGGCCGTGTCGAGGAACTCAGAACCCTTGTCGTTCCGCCTGGACAGGAGCCTGCGTCGCCTTCCGAGGATCTCGCGCATGAGCGCTCGTTCCTTTCCGTTGCACCGCTGGCAACACCGTGGACCACATCACACCATGTGTCGATCACTTCACTGTGCGTACCTTTTGGCGCATCACACCCCTGCGCTGGGCAAGGGGAACCCCATGGGTTCGAGCGGGGGCCGCGCCCGCGTTCAAGTACTGCCAAGTACTGCGTCGTACTGCTGCTCGTACTGCGTCTATCAAAAGCACGGCCACAGCGTGGGGGTGGCGAAGTCTGGCGTTTTGCCGTTCCGAGTGTTTCTCTCCGCCTCCGCCACGGGAGGATGGGGCACGGTCGTCGGTGGTTAAGACGCCCGGGTCCGTCGCCAGGTTCCGGGTGGTCCCCAACCGCCCCTGGCCTTCACCGAGTACGTACCCATCACGACCGCTGTGACGCTCTGTGGAGCAAGGCCAGTCGACCGCAATGAACCGTTACCCGAGTCAGTTTTAAGCCAACTTTGCTTTTACGCAAGCGGTCCGGAAGAAGCCCCCAAGAGGCCCACGGACACCAGGAATCCCAGCAGGACAATGCTGGACATCCCCTCACGAGTGCGTGTACATGTGGAGACACTGCTAGCGGCGCAGAAAGACATGGGGGTTTGCGATGCTTTTGAGCAATACGCACAGGTCTGAAAGCCGGACACGATGAACGCCCCGCACCCTCCGAAAGTGGCTGGAATCGATTCAACGGTTCCCACGCCAGCACACACTGTCGCGCCGGTTCCCCCCGTCCCGGGCGCACCCCCCGTCCCGAAGGCCCCCACCGCCCCGGCGCCCGGCACCCTTCTCCAGGACCGGCTGGCCAGCTGGGTGTCCGACCTCACCACCCTCCATGAACTGACCGAACGGCTCGCCCGCACCGACGGGCTGGAGCCCGCCCTCCAGGAACTGCTGCGCGCCGGTGCCGCCCTCGTGGGCGCCCGGCGCGGTCTCGTGGCGCTGGAGCCCGCCGACGGGCTCGGTCCGCACGCCACCATCGGCCTGGGCCTCGGCCGCGCGGACCTCGGCCACATGGAGACCGTGCCGCGCGGCGCGCTGCCGTACGACGCCGGTACCGCCGCCGAGATCGTGCACCCCGACCTGTTCGCCGAGGACGGCCTCGACCCCCGCCACCGCGAGGTCGCCGCCCGCCTCGGCTACGCCGCCAGCTACGCACTTCCCCTCACCACCGGGACAGCCGCCCGGCTCGGCGCGGTCCTCTGGCTCTACGACGAGCCGGCCGAACCGAACGAGCGGCAGCGCCACCTCATCGGCCTGTACGTCCGTCACTCCGCCGAACACCTGGCCCGGCTGCTGGAGGTGGAGCGCACGCGCGCGTGCATGGCGACCATCGCCGAAGAGCTGCTCCCCTCCCGGCTGCCCCGGGTCGCCGGCGTCCAGCTCGCCGCCCGGCACCGCACCGGCCCGCGCGGCGGCGGCGACTGGTACGACGCGCTGCCGCTGCCCGAAGCGGCCCTCGGCCTCGCCGTCGGCTCGGTCACCGGCTCCGGACCGAGCGCGGTCGCCGCGATGGGCAGGCTGCGCGCCTCCCTGCGGGCGTACGCCGTGATGGAGGGCGAGGACCCGGTCGCGGTCCTCTCCGACCTCGAACTGCTGCTCAGGCTGACCGAGCCGGCCCGGTCCGCCACCGCCCTGTTCGCGTACTGCGAACCCGCGCTGCGCAAGGTCACCCTGGCCGGGGCCGGGCACAGCCCACCGCTGCTGATCGGGGAGCGGCGCACCGAGTTCGCGGAGACCTCGGTCTCCGCGCCGCTGGGGATGCTGGCGTGCTGGGAGGCGCCGAGCGTGGAGATCCAGGCGGAAGCGGGCGAGACGGTTCTGCTGTACACGGACGGGCTGCTGCACCGCACCGGCGACCCCATGGACCGCGCCTTCGCCCGGCTGCACACGGCCGCCGCGAGCATCCCGCGCGCGCTGCGCCACGACCCGGGGGCGATCGCCGACCACGTGCTGCGCACGGTGCTGCCGGACGGACTGGACTCGGCGGAGAGCAAGGAGGACGTCGTACTACTGGCCGCCCGGTTCGACTGACCGGTTCGACTGACCAGTCAGTCAGAAGACCGCCTCGCACGGCGGTGGGTCCCCGGGCTCTGGGACGCCGTTCGGTACGACCGTACGATGGACGGGATCCACAGCAGTGTCGAGGAGGATGACGTGGCCGACGAGCTCACCCCGGAGAATCCGGAGACCCCGGAAACCGAGTCGGAAGAGCCGATCAAGCAGCGCAAGAACGGCCTGTACCCGGGCGTGTCCGACGAGCTCGCCGAGAGCATGAAGTCAGGCTGGGCCGACACGGAGCTGCACGACCTGAAGCCGGTCGAGCAGGCCGGGCAGACCGCCCGCCGCCGCGCCGAGCTGTCCGCCCGCTTCCCGGGCGAGCGCCTGGTGATCCCGGCCGGCAACCTGAAGACCCGCTCGAACGACACGGACTACCCCTTCCGGGCGTCGGTCGAGTACGTCTATCTCACCGGCAACCAGACGGAGGACGGCGTACTCGTCCTGGAGCCGAAGGACGACGGCCATGTGGCCACCGTCTACCTGCTGCCCCGCTCCGACCGCGAGAACGGCGAGTTCTGGCTCTCCGGACAGGGCGAGCTCTGGGTCGGCCGCCGCCACTCCCTCACCGAGTCCGAGGCGCTCTACGGCATCCCCGCGGCCGATGTCCGCGAGCTGGCCGACCAGCTGCGCGAGGCCACCGGCCCGGTCCGGGTCGTCCGCGGGTACGACGCCGGTGTCCAGGCCGCACTGACCGACAAGGTCACCGCCGAGCGTGACGAGGAACTGCGCGTCTTCCTCTCCGAGGCCCGCCTGGTCAAGGACGAGTGGGAGATCGGCGAGCTGCAGAAGGCCGTCGACTCCACGGTCCGCGGCTTCGAGGACGTGGTGAAGGTCCTCGACAAGGCCGAGGCGACCAGCGAGCGCTACATCGAGGGCACGTTCTTCCTGCGTGCGCGGGTCGAGGGCAACGACATCGGCTACGGCTCCATCTGCGCGGCCGGCCCGCACGCCTGCACGCTGCACTGGGTGCGCAACGACGGACCGGTGCGCTCGGGCGACCTGCTGCTCCTGGACGCGGGCGTCGAGACGCACAGCCTGTACACCGCCGACGTCACGCGCACGCTGCCGGTCAACGGCACCTACAGCGAGCTCCAGAAGAAGATCTACGACGCGGTGTACGACGCCCAGGAGGCCGGGATCGCGGCGGTGCAGCCGGGCGCCAAGTACCGCGACTTCCATGACGCCGCGCAGCGGGTGCTGGCCGAGCGGCTCGTCGAGTGGGGGCTCGTGGAGGGGCCGGTGGAGCGGGTGCTGGAGCTGGGCCTGCAGCGCCGGTGGACGCTGCACGGGACCGGGCACATGCTCGGGCTCGACGTCCACGACTGCGCTGCCGCGCGGACCGAGACGTATGTGGAAGGCGTCCTGGAGCCGGGGATGGTGCTCACCGTCGAGCCGGGGCTGTACTTCCAGACCGACGACCTCACGGTTCCCGAGGAGTACCGGGGGATCGGCGTGCGGATCGAGGACGACATCCTCGTGACGGAGGACGGGAACCGGAACCTGTCCGCGGGGCTGCCCCGGCGGTCGGACGAGGTCGAGGCCTGGATGGCCTCTCTGAAGGGCTGACGTGTGAAGTGAAATGGCCGGGTACCTGAGTGGGTGCCCGGCCATCGTTGCGTTCTGCGGGTCGTATGTGGTTGCTCGCGCCCACGCGGCGGTAGCCGCAAATCGAATACAGCCCCGCGCCCCTGAAGGGGCGCTCCAGTCACGGTGTTACATAGCGGGCAGAGCATCCAGGAACAGTGCGCCTGCCAGCAGGCCTGCGCTTCCTCTTGGGCTCCAGCCTCGTTCGTGCAGGTCGGCGTCGAGGGCCGTCAGTGCCTGCGCTCCCGCCTCCGTCGCCGAGCCGCCCGCCTCCAGTACCCCCCGCGCTCCCGCCTGTACATGGCGCAGGCCCATCGGGCCGACCTCGTAGAGGAGTTCGGTGTCCTGGAGGGTGGACATCACGGTGAGCAGGGCGTCGAGGCGGGCCTGGTTCTCGGTGGCGCCCGCTTTGCGCGCCACCGCCAGTGCCTCCAACGCCCTTTTTACGTGCGGGAATCCGGCCCTGGCCTCGCCCCGGGCGCCGGCCGCGCCGTATTTCGCGGAGATCGTCGAACCCCGGGAGGGCCGCCTGGGGGCGCCCTTGTCGTTGAACGCGGCGATCTTGCGGGCCGTCGAGGCGATCTCGCGGGCCTTGGCCCGTGGGTCCAGGGCGGTCGCGGCGACCAGTAAGCCGAGGGCCCACAGGGCACCCTTGTGGCCACCGCCGGCCAGGCCCACCGAGTGCTCGGTGCACCGGCCGATCGCGCCGAGTTCCGCCCGCAGCACCGGCGTGGGTGTACCGGTGCGGCGGGCGGAGGCGGCCATCGCCGCGAGGCCGGGCGCCAGTGCTCTGGCCGACCAGCGCAGACTGTCGTGCTCCTGGCGCGTACTGCGGGCGTCCAGGTCACGCGGGTCGGGCAGCCCCGGCTTCGGGGTCAGCGCCAGCTGACCGGTGAGCGCGGCCACCGCGGCCTGCGCCAGCACGTCGTCCTCGCGGCTTGTCATGTCCCTTACCTTATGAGGAGGCGGAGGCCGACGGGGAGGCGCTGTCGCTGGGAGCGTCGCTCGGCGGCGTGCCCGTCGGCGCGTCGCTCGGGGCACCGCTCGGGGGCGTGCCGCCGCCACCGCTGCCGGCGCCCGTGTTCTCGGTGTCCGGGTCGATGGCCAGGGTCAGGAAGCCCTTGTAGCCCTTCGAGGGGTCCTTCTTGTGCACGGCCTGCAGGGTCAGCAGACCGCTGGAGGCGCCGCCGCCGTCGTACACCATGTCCTTGGCGAGGACGGTGTAGTCGCCGGTGTGCTTCGAGTAGGGCTCCAGCGTGAAGATCTCCTCGGCGATGGCGTCGTCGAAGAACAGCTGGCCGGTGTAGTTGACGATGCCGCCCTCGTAGGTGCCGTCCTCCTTCTCGCCGCCCGTGTGCACCTTCACGTGGATGTGGCAGGTGCGCGGGGTGTACCAGCCCGGGAAGATCGTCTCGAACTTGACGACCCCGTTGCCGTTGGCGATCTGGTAACCGCGCAGGTAGGTCTTGTCGTTGGCGGAGTCGCCCTCCTCGCTCTCCGCGGGGGCGGAGCCGCCGGGGTTGGCGGTGGTGTAGCCGGAGTAGTAGCCCCAGGCGTCGCAGTGCCAGATCTCGACCGCCGCGCCCTTGACCGGTGTGCAGCCGTCGGTGGCGTCGACGACGGTCAGGCGCAGGGTCAGCGGAACGCCCGCCTTGCCCTCGGTGATGTCCTTGCGCACCAAGGCACCATCGAGGTAGTACGGGCCCTCCGTGACGCTGCTCATCAGCGTCATGCACTCACTGCTGGTGGAGCTCGCGGAGGCCGTGGCGTCCGCGTCGGTGCTGTCGGTCGTGTCGGCGAAGGCCGACTGGAAGCCGACGACCGCGAGGCCGCCGGCCGCCACCGTGCCGCCGGACACCGCGAGGGCGCGACGGCGGGTGATCGACGTGTCTTTGTGGTTTCCCGTCATGGTCGACGAAGCTAGGAATGCCGTTTGTCAGGGGCATGGGCGAGAGCTGGCAAAGACCTGTGAACGCCCAGGAAGCTGAGCCGGACGGGAAGCCGCTGGTCAAAGGGCCGGGGCGCGATCGTGCAGGATCCGCTGGAACAGCCGGCTGTCCCGCCATTCTCCGTTGATGTACAGATACTGCGGCGCATCACCGATCGTCTCGAATCCGCATTTCTTCAGCACGCGCTGGGAGGTCGTGTTGTCGATGAGGGTGGACGCCTCGATCCGGTGGAGTCCGAAGATCTCCCGGGCGATCTCGCAGACCCGCTCCAGGGCGGCCGTGGCCAGCCCGCGGCCCTGTTGATCACCGGCCACCCAATAGCCGACGTAGGAGCTGCAGAAAGGGCCGAGCGAAATCCCGGAAAGGGTGATCGCACCGACGATCCGGCCGTCCTGCGCCGACTCCATGACCAAGGGGACCAGGTTCCCGTCGGCGGCCTGTCGTAGCAGGCCATCGATGCGTTCGGTCTGGCCCTCCACGGTGAAGAAGGACTCGGGTCTGACCGGTTCCCAGGGTTCGAGATGCCTTCGGTTGGCGACGTATGCGGCGCTCAGTGTTTTGGCGTCACCGATGGCAATCGGACGCAATATCACACCGGTCCCGACAGGGCTTTCTTTAATCTTTCTCAGAATCATGCGCGCACCCTAGCGCGCGTGTTATGCGGCGGGGAGAGTCATGCCGAAAGCAGGGAAGGATCTTTCTTCCACTTGAGGATCTTGTCGAAGCTGACCACCGTGCCGACGCGGCCCGGTTTGCTGCCGATGTGGACGTGATCGGCGAGTTCTCTGATGAGACAGAGCCCCCGCCCGTGCTCGGCATCGGTCCGGGCGGGTCTGAGGTCCTGGGTACGGGCGAACCCCGGGCCGAGCCCCGGCCCCGAGTCGGCCACCTCGATACGGCACTTCTCGCCGTCCAGGTAGGCGGTGACCCGGTACGCCTCGGACGTGCGGCCGGCCCCGCCGTGCTCCACGGCGTTGGCGCAGGCCTCGCTGAGGGCGACGGAGAGGTCGTAGGAGATGTCGGGGTCGACGCCCGCCGTCTCCATGGTGCCGATCAGCAGCCGCCGGGCGAGCGGCACGCTCGCAGCCTCGCGCCGCAGATGGAGTGACCACCAGATGCTCATGCTCCAGCCTCCTGGCCGCGGCTCGACATACCGATACCTATTGCCACCCGTGCGCGGGTGTAAGCACTCCGTTCATGTGAGAACGCCCATCCGGGGGATGCGCACCGGGAGGTTTCGGTGTATGAGCGGGCGGTTCGGCGCAAGAGAGATCTTCCACTTCCTTCCCTCGTTCACCTCCCGTATGCCTTTGAACGGCCTCCCGTACGCCCGTCACCGCCCTCCAGGCCACCTTCCGCTTCTTTCCGTCGCTCCGCCCCCGTCCGCTCGTCCGCCTTCTTCCGCCGTGCCGTTCCCCCCTCATCACCCGCTTCCCGCAGGGCCCTTCCCACGTTTCCGCTCGTAACGGAATCTTCCGGACCTGCCGCATGGCGGGTGGGGGGCCAGTGCGATGATGAGCGCGCCATGACTGCCCCCCACCCGCGCACGGCGCGCACCGGAAGCGGACTGCGGCTCCTGCGGGCCGCGATGTTCGCGGCGCTCTGCGTCGTGCTGGCCGCGGCGGGGCACACTCTGGCCGCCTGCGCGACCGTTCCGCTGTGGACGCTCGGCGCGGGCTTCCTGGGCACCCTGGCGCTCGTCGCCCCGCTGACCGGGCGGGCCCGCACACTGCCGGGGATCGTCGCGCTGCTCGCGGTCCTGCAGACCGTGCTGCACACGCTGTTCGGTCTCGGCCAGCACGGCGGCATGGCGATGGCCACCGGCTCCTCGATGGCCACCGGTATCTCGATGTCCTCCGGCTCCTCGATGCCGATGGGCGACGCGGCTCTGGTCCAGCGGGCGGCCGAACTGCTGTGCGGAGCCGGGGCGGCACAGCTCAGCCCGGCCCACGCGTACAAGATCCTCTCGGCCGCGCATCTGAGCACCTCCGCGTCGGCCATGGACATGAGCGGAACGGCTCATGCGGCGGACGCCACCGGGTCCTCCGGCTCGCTGCTGCCCTCCGTGCCCATGGTCCTCGGACACGTCCTCGCGGCCGTCGTGACCGGATGGCTGCTGCGCCGGGGCGACCTGGCGCTGCTGCGGCTGATCGCGCTGTCGGCCGATTCGGCGCACGGGGTCGCCGAAGGGGCGCTCATCCGTTCCCTGCGCTGGGCGCTCACACTGGCGTGCGCCCTGTGCGCCGGGCTCGTCGCCGTACCCGAGGCACCCGCGCACCGTCGTCGTAGCGCCTGGGACGAACCGCCCGCCCCGCACACCGTCGCACTCCAGCACTCGGTGATCCGGCGCGGCCCGCCCACGGTCGCGGCACTCGTTCTCGCCGCCTGACACGACGCGACCACAGCACTCCCGGAGTTCGTCCGGAGGGGCCGGCCGCCGTCGTGCGGCACGCGCGTGCGTGCGCATCCGCCCGCACGCCCCTCAACGACAGAACTCACCCTGAGTGGAGTGCTCCCTGCCATGAAGCCTTCTCGTATCGCCGCCGCTGCCGCCGTCGCGGGCACCGCCGTCCTGGCCGTCTCCTCGCCCGCCTTCGCGCACGTCAGCGTCCAGCCCGAGGGCACCGCCGCCAAGGGCGGCTACGCGGTCATCGACTTCAAGGTCCCCAACGAGCGCGACGACGCCTCGACCACCAAGGTCGAGGTCAACTTCCCCGCCGACCACCCGCTGGCCTCCGTGATGCCGCAGCCGATGGCCGGCTGGAAGATCGAGGTCACCAAGTCCAAGCTCGCCAAGCCGCTGGAGATGCACGGCGAGAAGATCGCCGAGGCGGTCACCAAGGTCACCTGGACCGCCTCCGACGGCAAGGGCATCGAGCCGGGCTACTTCCAGAAGTTCCCGCTCTCCGTGGGCGCCCTGCCCGAGAACACCGACGACATGGTCTTCAAGGCGATCCAGACGTACTCCAACAAGGAGGTCGTCCGCTGGATCGAGGTCCAGCAGGACGGCCAGGACGAGCCGGAGAACCCGGCGCCCGTCCTCACCCTGTCCGCCGCCACCGACGACCACCACGGCTCGACGACCGCCGAGGACACCGCGGCCAAGACCGAGACCACGGCCTCCTCCGACGACTCCGGCTCGTCCGGCGGCAGCGACACCACCGCCCGCGTCCTGGCCGTCGCCGGAATCGCCGTCGGTGCGGCCGGCGTCGCCTACGGCGTCCTCGCGGGCCGCCGCCGCTCCACCGGCTCCGAGGCCTGAGCTCCACATCCGCAACGCGCACAGGGGGTCGTGCGAGGCTGTCATGGCCTTCGTAGCCACCACGGCCGCCGTACGATCCCCGGTGCGCGCCGGATCTCACACATCTGGGACATTTTTCTATGCGCAAGAAGACGTTCGCCGCGGCCGCCCTGCTCGCCGCCGCCACCCTGACCCTCTCCGCCTGCGGCAGCGGCAACGACGCCACATCACCCGTCACCGTGGTCTCCGGGGACACCACGAACAAGGCCGCCACCGTTCTCGACCAGCCGTTCGAGAAGCCGGACCTGGTGCTCACCGACACCCTCGGCAAGAAGTACGACCTGCGCGCCGAGACCAAGGGCCGGCCGACGCTGGTCTACTTCGGCTACACGCACTGCCCCGACGTCTGCCCCCTGACCATGAGCAACATCGCGGTCGCCAAGAAGGCGCTCTCCAAGGCCGACCAGGACAAGCTGCGGGTTGTGTTCGTGACCACCGACCCGGCCCGCGACACCCCCTCCGAGCTCGGCAAGTGGCTCAAGGGCATCGACCCCCAGTTCATCGGCCTGACCGGCGACTTCGCCACCATCCAGGCCGGCGCCCGCACCCTCGGCATCTCCATCGAGCCGACCCACAAGGACAAGAAGACCGGCAAGACCGTCTCGGTGCACGGCACCCAGGTCATGGCGTTCTCGCCGAAGACCGACGGCGGTTACGTCCTCTACGGCGAGAACGCCACCGTCGACGACTACACCAAGGACCTCCCGAAGATCATCAAGGGGGAGAACCCGTGATACCCGGAAGGCGTCTCGCCCTGACCGGGGCAGCCCTGGGCTCCGTCGTGGTCCTGGCGGGCTGCGGCGGTTCGGGCGCATCGGGAGCGGAACTGTCCGTCGGCGCCTCCTACATGCCACAGCCGGTCTCCGCCGACATGGCCGCCGGCTTCCTGACGATCACCAACAAGGGCGGCACGAAGGACGAACTGACCTCCGTCACCAGCGACTCCGCCGGCGAGATCACCATGCACGAGACCACCGGTGGTGCGATGGAGGAGGTCAACTCCTTCGACGTGCCCGCACACGGTCAACTCGTGTTCAAAAGCGGAGGCAACCATCTGATGTTCGAGAAGCTGAAGCGCCGCCCGGAGCAGGGCGACACGATCACTCTGAAACTCAAGTTCGCCGAATCCGGTCCGCTCACCGTCGAGATGCCGGTGAAGTCCGCCACGTACAACCCGTCGACCGGACACTGAGGGAGGGACCGACCTTGACGCGGACCATCACCCCCCGCCTGCGCACCCTGGTGCTGCTGTTCATCGCCGTCACCGGCGCGCTGCTCGCCGGCGCCGGGCCGGCCTCCGCGCACGCCGCGCTGACCGGCAGCGACCCCGCCCAGGGGGTGGTGGTCCCGAAGGCACCCGACCAGGTCTCGCTCACGTTCTCCGAGAACGTGTCGATGAACGACAACTCGCTGCGGGTCCTCGACCCCAAGGGCAAGCGCGTCGACCTGCGCAAGCCGACCAACCTGAGCGGCACGACCTACGCCGTGCAGCTCAAGAGCGGGCTCGGCAAGGGCACGTACACCGTCGCCTACCAGGTCGTCTCGGCGGACAGCCACCCCGTCGCCGGCGCCTACACCTTCTCCGTCGGCGCGCCCTCCAAGACCGTCGCCTCGGTCGGCGCCCAGGACGCGGGCGGCGGCGTCGTCGGCTGGCTGTACGGCTTCGGGCGGTACATGTCGTACGCCGGGTACATCGTGCTCGTCGGCGGCGCCGCCTTCGTCCTCGCCTGCTGGCAGCGCGGGTCCGGGGTGCGGGCCATGCAGCGCCTGGTCGTCGGCGGCTGGCTGACGCTCACCGCGGCCACCCTCTGGCTGCTGCTCCTGCGCGGCTCCTACACGACCTCCGGCAGCCTCGGCGACATCTTCGACCTGAACCTGCTCGGCCAGGTCCTGCAGACCAAGCCCGGCGCGGCCCTGGTCTCCCGGCTGCTGCTGCTCGCGGCGGCCGCGCTGTTCATCGCCGTGCTCTTCGGCGCCTACGACAAGCGGGAAGAGGAGGAGAAGCGCGACCTGACCTTCGGACTCGCCATCGGCGGGACCGTCGTGGCCGCCGGGCTCGCGGCGAGCTGGGCCATGGCCGAGCACGCCTCCACCGGGCTCCAGCCGGGCATCGCGATGCCGGTCGACGTCATCCACCTGCTCGCCGTCGCCACCTGGCTGGGCGGGCTCACCGCCCTGCTGGTCGCCCTGTACCGGGCGCCCGCCGACACCCCGGTCGACTCCACCGCCGTCCAGCGCTTCTCCCGCGTCGCCTTCGGCTCCGTGCTCGCCCTGGTCGCCACCGGCATCTACCAGTCCTGGCGGCAGCTCGGCTCCTGGTCGGCCTTCACCGACACGACGTACGGGCAGCTGCTGCTGGTCAAGATCGGGCTCGTGGCGCTGCTCGTCGGCATCGCGTCCGTCTCACGACGGTGGACGGGACGGCTCGCGGCCACGGCCGTGACGGAGACCGAGACGGGCGAGGAGGCCGCGGCCGGCGCAGAGGCCGAGGCGGAGGAAGCGGAGGCCCAGGAGGAGAAGGAGACGGTCAAGGCGTCCGTGGCCGCCCAGGAGGCGCCCGCCAAGGCCGCGAATTCCGGCACCTCCGGTGTGTCCGGCGCCTCCGGTGTGTCCGGCAAGGACGCGTCCGCCGGGGAGGACTCCGGCGACGGCACCCTCGAGCGCGCCGCCCAACTGGCACGGCAGCAGGCCGCCATGGACACCGCCCGGCTGAAGCGCGTCCGGGACGCCGACCCCAACCGCTTCGGGCTGCGCCGCTCGGTGCTCGCGGAGGCCGGTGTCGCCGTCGTCCTGCTCGCGGTCACCACCGTGCTGACGCAGACCGAGCCGGGCCGTACCGAGCAGGACGCCAAGGCCGCCACCGCGGCCTCCTCGTCCTCTTCGGCATCGTCGGACTCCTCCTCCGGAGCCCTCACCCTCGACATGTCCTTCGACACCGGCGGCAAGGACGGCAAGGGCGTCGTCCGTGTCGACCTCGACCCCGCGACCGTGGGCAGCAACGAGATGCATGTCTACGTCCAGCGGCCCAACGGGCGGGCCTTCGACATCCCCGAGGTCAAGGTCGCCTTCACCCTGGCCGCCAAGAAGATCGGGCCGCTCCCCGTGGCCCCCGACCACATCACCACCGGGCACTGGGCCGCCAACGGAGTGCAGATCCCCATGGCCGGCGACTGGACCGTCGCCGTGACCGTGCGGACCTCCGACATCGACCAGACGACCGTCTCCAAGAGCGCGCAGATCGGCTGAACCGCACCATGGCTGAACCGTCCCAGTCCCTTCGCACACCCGCCCCCGAGGAAGACCCGTCGGCTCCCCCGGCCGGCGGCGTCAGCCGGCGCGCGCTGCTCGGCAGCGCCGGTGCCACCGGGCTCGTCCTCGGCGCGGCGGGCGCGGGCGTCGGCTACGCGGCCGCACCCGCCCAGGCCACTCCGCTCAGCTCGGTGGGCTCCGGCCGGGCAATGTTTCACGGGAAACATCAGCCCGGCATCGCCGAGGGCCTCCAGGCGCGCGGCCACCTCGTCGCCTTCGACCTGGCGGCGGGCGCGGGCCGCACGGAGGCCGCCGCGCTGCTGCGCCGCTGGTCGACGACGGCCGGCCGGCTGATGGCGGGCGAACCGACGACACAGGACGACACGGATGTGGCCCGGGACGCCGGTCCCTCCTCCCTGACCGTCACCTTCGGCTTCGGCAACAGCTTCTTCGCCCGCACCGGTCTGGAGAAGCAGCGCCCGTCCGCGCTGGACCCGCTGCCCGACTTCTCCTCCGACCACCTCGACAGGACACGCAGCAACGGCGACCTGTGGGTGCAGATCGGCGCCGACGACGCCCTGGTCGCCTTCCACGCCCTGCGCGCGATCCAGAAGGACGCGGGCAGCGCGGCGAAGGTCCGCTGGCAGATGAACGGCTTCAACCGCACCCCGGGCGCGACCGCCCACCCCATGACGGCCCGCAACCTCATGGGCCAGCTGGACGGCACGCGCAATCCGAAGCCGACGGAATCGGACTTCGACCGGCGGATCTTCGTGCCGTCGTCGGGCGAGCCCGTGTGGATGGCGAACGGCTCCTACGCCGTCGTACGCCGGATCCGCATGCTCCTCGACGACTGGGAGAAGCTGTCGCTCGCCGCCCAGGAGAACGTGGTCGGGCGCCGGAAGGCGAACGGGGCGCCACTGTCCGGGGGCACCGAGACGACGGCGATGGACCTGGAGAAGGCGAAGGCGGACGGTGAGTACGTCGTCCCGATCAACGCCCATGCCCGGATCACCCGGCCCGACCAGAACGGGGGCGCGGCCATTCTCCGGCGCCCGTTCTCGTACCACGACGGCATCGACGCGGACGGCACCCCGGACGCCGGGCTGCTCTTCGTCTGCTGGCAGGCGGATCCGCTGCGCGGATTCGTGCCGTTGCAGCGGAAGCTGGACCGCGGGGACGCGCTGTCCGACTACATCCGGCACGAGGCGAGCGGGCTGTTCGCGGTACCGGGCGGGGCGGCCGCCGGGGAGTACGTGGGGCAGCGGCTGCTCGAAGGGTGATGTGCGGTCGGCGAAGTGGTTTCTGATCACTATTGGCGCGATTCCGCATTTCAAACCACCCGGTCGAGTGGTTCCGGTGAGACAAGTGAGCCGGGCTCCCCTGCGCCCATTAGGGTGAGGGACATGCCAGCGAGCTATGCGTATCTCGGTCCTGAAGGCACCTTCACCGAAGTCGCCCTGCGCACGCTTCCGGAAGCCGCCACCCGCGAGCTGATCCCGTACGTCTCCGTGCAGTCCGCGCTGGACGCGGTGCGCACCGGCGGGGCCGAGGCCGCGTTCGTGCCGATCGAGAACTCCGTCGAGGGCGGGGTCACCACGACCCTCGACGAGCTCGTCGCGGGCGAGCCGCTGATGATCTACCGCGAGGTGCTGCTGTCGATCACCTTCGCGCTGCTGGTCCGCCCGGGCACCAAGCTCTCCGAGATCAAGACGGTGACCGCCCATCCGGTCGCCCAGCCGCAGGTCCGCAACTGGCTGCGGGCCAACCTCCCGGCGGCGGTCTGGGAGTCCGCCGCCTCGAACGCGGACGGCGCCCGGCTGGTCCAGGAGGGCCGTTACGACGCCGCGTTCGCGGGCGAGTTCGCGGCCGAACGGTACGGCCTGGAGGCCCTGGAGACCGGGATCCACGACGCGGAGAACGCGCAGACCCGGTTCGTCCTGGTGGGCCGCCCGGCCCGGCCCGCGGCCCCGAGCGGCGCGGACAAGACCTCCGTCGTCATCTGGCAGAACGACGACCACCCCGGCGGGCTGCGCGACCTGCTCGGCGAGTTCGCCACCCGGGGCATAAACCTGATGCTGCTGCAGTCCCGGCCGACCGGCGCCGGCATCGGCAACTACTGCTTCTGCGTCGACGCCGAGGGCCATATCTCCGACCGGCGGGTGGCTGAGGCCCTGATGGGGCTGAAGCGGATCTGCCGCCAGGTGCGGTTCCTGGGCTCGTACCCGCGGGCGGACATCAAGCCGGGCGAGACGGTCGATCCGACGCTGCCGGGAACGTCGGACGACGAGTTCGTGGCGGCCTCGGACTGGGTGGCGCGCTGCCAGGACGGCCGCTTCTAGCCAGTCGTACGTTCATATATTCCTTATCCACAGGAGTTATCCACAGGTCCTCAACTCGACCTGGGGACAAGTCGACAGGGACGCATGAGTCTGTCGACAAATCGGCCTACAGCCCACCGAGGCGACCATGATCGCCCACATCACCCTTCGTCCACTCGTTTCCCATGGTTCATCTTTTGGAGCGATGCCTTTCCACTCGAAAGTGGGTGTTGCCCCGGTTTGAGACGGGAATTCCTCTCTTCACGGACCGCTTCCGGAGTGATCAATTCCGAAGTCCACACCTCGTCCACACACCCTGTGGATAACTCTTGCGGGGCTGCGGATTCCTGTGGACAACTGCGCCGCCAAGTCCCGCTCTCCACAAAGGAATCAAGTCAACCCCGAGCCGTGCGCTTGCCCCGTCCCAGGGAGTGAGACACTTTTTATTGACACGCTCGGCAATTCCCCCATAACCGAACGTAAGCCGCGAATCGGAACACGTTTGAATAGTGATTCGTGGGGGCAACCCCCGCACCGGTAGCCTTGGCTCCGTGATTGACCTTCGCCTGCTCCGTGAGGACCCCGACCGTGTGCGCGCGTCCCAGCGCGCCCGTGGAGAGGACGTCGCGCTCGTCGACTCCCTCCTGTCTGCCGACGAGCGGCGCAGGTCCTCCGGCGTCCGCTTCGACGAGCTGCGCAACCAACAGAGGTCGCTCGGCAAGCTCATCCCGAAGGCCGCCGGCGACGAGAAGGCCGAGCTGCTGAGCCGGGCGAGTCAGCTCGCCGCCGACGTCAAGGCCGCCGACGCCGAGCAGCACGAGGCCGACGAGGAGACCAAGCGCCTCGCGCTGCGACTGGGCAACCTCGTCCACCCCGACGTCCCGGTCGGCGGCGAGGAGGACTTCGTCGTCCTGGAGACGCACGGCACCATCCGCGACTTCGGCGCCGAGGGCTTCGAGCCCAAGGACCACCTGGAGCTCGGCGAGGCGCTGGGCGCCATCGACGTCGAGCGCGGCGCCAAGGTGTCCGGCTCGCGTTTCTACTACCTGACGGGTGTCGGCGCGCTCCTCGAGCTGGCGCTGGTCAACGCGGCGATCGCGCAGGCCACCGAGGCCGGGTTCATCCCGATGCTGACCCCCGCGCTGGTCCGCCCGCGCGCCATGGAGGGCACCGGCTTCCTCGGCCAGGCCGCCGAGAACGTGTACCACCTGGACAAGGACGACTACTACCTGGTCGGCACCTCCGAGGTCCCCCTCGCCGCGTACCACATGGACGAGATCCTCGACGCCGACCAGCTGCCGCTGCGCTACGCGGGCTTCTCGCCCTGCTTCCGCCGCGAGGCGGGCACGTACGGCAAGGACACCCGCGGCATCTTCCGTGTGCACCAGTTCGACAAGGTCGAGATGTTCTCCTACGTCGCTCCCGAGGACGCGGAGAACGAGCACAAGCGGCTCCTGGACTGGGAGAAGCAGTGGCTGACCGGCCTTGAGCTGCCCTTCCAGGTCATCGACGTGGCCTCGGGCGACCTCGGCTCGTCGGCGTCCCGCAAGTACGACTGCGAGGCGTGGATCCCGACCCAGGGCAAGTACCGCGAGCTGACGTCGGCCTCCAACTGCGACAGCTTCCAGGCCCGCCGGCTGTCCGTGCGGATGCGGGACGGCAAGAAGGTGCAGCCGCTCGCGACGCTCAACGGCACGCTGTGCGCCGTACCGCGCACGATCGTGGCGATCCTGGAGAACCACCAGCTGGCCGACGGCTCGGTGCGCGTGCCCGAGGTGCTGCGTCCGTACCTGGGCGGCCGGGAGGTCCTGGAGCCGGTGTCCCGGTGACCTTCCCCTACGGGCTCATCGCCACCGACCTCGACGGGACGCTGCTGCGCTCCGACGAGTCGATCTCCGGGCGCACCCGTGACGCGCTCGCCGCGGCCACCGCGGCGGGCGCCGCGCACATCGTCGTCACCGGCCGCGGGGCCCCCTGGACCCGGCACATCCTCGACGACCTCGGCTACGACGGCCTCGCCGTCTGCGCCCAGGGGGCGCAGGTGTACGACGCCGGGTCGCACCGGCTGCTGACGTCGGTGACGCTCGACCGGAAACTGGCCGGGATCGCCCTGGCCAAGATCGAGGCGGAGACCGGCCCGCTGCACCTCGCGGCGAGCCGCGACGGCCTCGACGGCGAGGTGCTGGTAGGTCCGGGATACGCGGTGACGGGGGCGCTTCCGGCGACCCCGTTCACGGACGTGGCGGACCTGTGGGCGGCGCCGCTGAACAAGATCTACATCCAGCACCCCGAGCTGTCCGACGACGAGCTGGCGCAGGTCGCCCGGCAGACGGCCGGTGGCTTCGTCACCGTCGTCATGGCGGGCAAGGGCATCGTGGAACTGCTCCCGCTCGGCCTGTCGAAGGCGACGGGCCTGTCACTGGCCGCGCGCCGGCTGGGGCTGAAGGCGGCCGACACGATCGCCTTCGGCGACATGCCGAACGACATCCCGATGTTCGCCTGGGCGGCTCGGGGGGTGGCCATGGCCAATGCCCACGAGGAGCTTCGCGCGGTGGCCGACGAGGTGACGTCCTCCAACGAGGAGGACGGCATCGCGGTGATCGTGGAGCGTCTGCTCGGCTGAGGTAGTGCGGTAACCGCGGGCCGGTGGGGGCTGGTCGCACCCACGCGGCGGAGCCGCATATCGACACAGCCCCGCGCCCCTTCGGGGCGCTGCAGCCGGGGCGTTCTGAAGGTTGCGGAGGATGCACGAATCGAACGTGCGCGGGCTTTTCAGACCCGACCATGGCTTAGCAAGCCAGTGCCTTACCACTCGGCCAATCCTCCGGGTGGGCGGCCCACGCGAGAGCGACCATCGCGTGCTCGAAGCGGCCGCCCCGGGCAGCTACACGGCGATCCGCCGCGGGCTGCCCTGACGGGAGCGGGACGTACTGTCGTGCATGGACATCGTCCGGCTCCTCTCCCAGACGGTGGGCTGACACAACAACTGTGCCTTCGGGCCGAGTTGGACGCTACTGATTTTCCGAGAGGCGAACCGCCTACCGGCGCCACCACTTGCGCCGCGCCTTGCTGAAGAACCACCCCGCCGGCGCCTCGTCCGACCGCCACGGCTGCGGCTCCGGTTCCTCGGCCTTCCAGCGTGCTGCGAGCATCCGCGCCCGCGCGGACGGCTCCGACGTCTCCGCGGACCGTATGAACTCCTCGTCCAGGACGAGGTCGTTCCAGTCGTCAGCCATCCCCGCGCCTCCTACGCAGTGCATCCCCTCTGACCCAGTGTGACCTGACGGGGGTGAAGCCCCCGTCAACAAGCCGGCCGTCTACTCCTCGCCCGCCAGCGTCAGCGAGCGCAGCTTCTGTCCCGCGTACCAGGTCGCCAGTACGGTCACCGCGATCAGCAGCACCGTGGCCGTCGTCAGCGACACGTCGGACGTCACCAGCTCGCCGCCGGTCACCTTGTGGGCGACCGCCAGGGACCACTGCTGGACGCTGAGCGTGCGCGCACCCGGGACCAGGGAGCCGAACAGGGCCTCCCAGACGAGGGCGTAGACGAGCCCGAACACGACCGCGTGCCGGGACACCGTGCCGAGGAGCAGGAAGAGCGCGGCGTAGGCGATCGAGGCGACGAGTGCGGCCACCGTGTAGGCGACGGCGATCTGCTGGCCGTTGCCGTTGAGGATGAAGCCCGCGATCAGGGTCGGCAGGGCGGAGAACACCATCGTCACGGCGATCGCCACGATCAGCTTGGTGAAGATGATCGTCGGTCGTTTGATCGGCTTGGACAGCAGGTACACCACCGAGCCGTCGTCGATCTCCGGGCCGATCGCGCCGGTGCCCGCGATGACGCCGATGATCGGCACCATGGTGGCGAGCCCGAGGCCGCCGAGCAGGTCGGCGGCGGTCTGGTCGTCGGCACCGGCCAGGGCACGGACGGCCACCGAGATCACGATCAACAGCAGGGGCAGGATGCCCAGGATGAGGGCCCGGCGGCGGCCGAGCAGGGCCCGGTAGGTGAGTCGGGCGACTGTGGGGTCGTACATCTTCGGCCTCCTACGCCGCGACCAGGTACGAGAACACGGATTCCAGGGACTCGTCGGACGGCGAGACCGTGAGCAGCCGGATGCCGTGGTCGCGGGCGACCTTCGGCAGCAGGGCGGTGAAGCGGCCGAAGTCGACGGCCTGGATGCGCAACGCGCCCTCGGTGACGTCCACTTCGATGCCCGAGGTGGAGGGGTCCGCGATGAGGGCGGCGGCGAGCGCGCGGTCGTCGCTGGAGCGGACCAGGTAGCGGTGCGGGCGGTCGGTCATCAGGCGGCGGATCTTGCGGAAGTCGCCGCTGGCCGCGTGCCGGCCTGCGACCACGACCTCGATGTGCCAGGCGAGTTGCTCGACCTCTTCGAGGATGTGGGAGGAGAAGAGGACCGTGCGGCCCTCGTCGCCCATCCTGCGCAGCAGGTCCATCAGCTGCATCCGCTGGCGTGGGTCCATGCCGTTGAAGGGTTCGTCGAGCAGGAGCAGCGACGGGTCGTGGACCAGGGCGGACGCCATCTTCACGCGCTGGCGCATGCCCTTGGAGTACGTCTGGATCTTGCGGTCCTGTGCGTACTCCATCTCGACCGTGGCGAGCGCCTTCTGGGCCGCCTTGGCGCCGAGGCCGTGCAGTTCGGCGTTGGCGACGACGAATTCGCGGCCGGTGAGGAAGTCGTACATCGCCTCGCGCTCGGGGACGATGCCGATGTGCTTGTAGATGGCCTCGTTGCGCCAGGTCGGCTGCCCGTCGAGGGTGACCGTGCCGGTGGAGGGAGCGAGGAAGCCGCCCATCATGTTGATGAGGGTGGACTTTCCGGCGCCGTTGGGGCCGAGCAGGCCCGTGACCCCGGGGCCGATGGTCATGGTGACGTCGTTGACGGCGACCACGTTGCCGAACCAGCGGGAGACATGGTCGATGGAGAGCGTGGTCACAGTCCCACCTTCTTGTAGCGGCGCAGCAGAAGGCCGTAGGCCGCGGCGATGACGCCGAGGACGACGAGCAGGTACACCGCGCCCTGGGCATGGGAGGGCCCGTCACCGGGGAAGGTGTTGGTGCCGCCGAGGAGGCCGGCGCTCAGGCCGCCGATCAGGGTGACCGGCGAGAACAGGCCGATCCACGGGACGGCACCGGCGCTGCCCCGGGAGTCCGCGATGGCCTGGAGGGTGGAGACGGCGCCGTAGGAGATGATCAGTACGGCGATCACGGCGGCGATGCCGAAGCCGCGGCGCGGGGTGATCGACGCGATGACCAGGCCGATGCCGGCGAAGAGCAGGGACAGCAGGGCCACCGAGACGAGCCCCTGGCCGAACCCCTTGGACTGGTGGGCGAAGTCCATCTTGGCGAGCAGGGCGCCCAGGTAGAGCACGAGCAGCGGAGCTCCGGTGAGGATGAACATCGCCGAGGCCAGGGCCGCGAACTTGGCCTGGACGTAGTCGGCGGTCTCGATGGGCCGCGAGAAGTACAGCGGGATGGTCTTGAAGCGCAGGTCGCGGGAGACCGCCTGGGGTGCCTGCGAGGCGACGTACAGGCTGATGACGGCCTGCATGATGATCGCGTACCGCGTGTAGGACACCGGCAGGTCGTGCGCCTTGGTGGCGACGGCGACGGCGACCATGATGGCCGCCGGCACGCACATCACCGCGAACAGCAGCATCGGCAGCACCTTGGACTTCACCGAACGGCCGAGGCCGTAGGAGCCGCGCAGGGTCTGCGAGTAGAGGGAGAGACGGGCGTAGCCACGGCCGAGGCGCGGGCCGTCGTAGCCGCGGTAGCCGATGTCGTGGATTCGGGACTGGTCACCCGCGGGGGTGGTCAGGGGCTGCTCAACCGCCATGGACGGCCGCCTCCTTCCGCTGCTCGTCGCTGTCGGTGAACACCTCGGAGATGTGGTGTCTGCGCTGCTCCATGCGCACCAGGCCGAGGCCGAGGTCGGCGACGACGTCACGGACGAGGTCGTACGTCTCCTCGCCCTGCGCGGTGAGCAGCAGGATGTGGCCGGCACCGGGCAGGCCGCCGCCGTCGTTGTCGGTGTCCACCCCGCGCGCGGTGAGCGCCTCGCGCACCGCGCGGGTGCCGTCGGGGTGCTCGTCGCTGTCGGTGACCTCGATCGCGAGGGTGGTCGTGCTCTGTGTGAAGTCCGTGGTGGAGCTGGAGCGCAGCAGCTTGCCGCCGTCGACGACGACCACGTGGTCGCAGGTGCGTTCGAGTTCGCCGAGGAGGTGCGAGGTGACCAGGACCGAGATGCCGAAGTCCGTGTGGATGCGGCGGATCAGGCCGAGCATCTCGTCGCGGCCGACCGGGTCGAGGCCGTTGGTCGGCTCGTCGAGGAAGACCAGCTGCGGGTCGTGCACCAGGGCCTGGGCGAGCTTCACGCGCTGCTTCATGCCGGTCGAGTAGCCGCCGATGGGGCGGTACCGCTCCTCGTAGAGGCCGACGTGGCGCAGGGTGTCCGCGGTGCGCTCGCGGGCCGCGGTGGGCGGCAGGCCGGACATGCGGGCCATGTGCACGACGAACTCGGTGGCCGAGACGTCGGGCGGCAGGCAGTCGTGCTCCGGCATGTAGCCCACGCGCTCGCGGATGGCGGCGCCCTTGGTCGCGACGTCGAGGCCGAGCACCTCGGCGCTGCCCTCGGTCGCGGGGGACAGACCCAGCAGGATCTTGATCAGGGTGGACTTGCCGGCGCCGTTGGCTCCGACGAGTCCGGTCACACCGGCTCCGATGTCCACGGACAGCCGGTCGAGCGCGGTCACCCGGGGGAACCGCTTGCTCAGGCTTTCGGTCGCGATCACAGTCACGTCGTCGAAGGTAGTGACCTGGACCACGCCCGGTCGTCAGACCCTGGAGCCGTCTTCACCTCACTCTGGAGTATTACGGGGCCCTAGGGGATCCCCTGCCTGAGAGCTACACGGGGTTGTCCACAGGTCGCGGCCCTCCTATTGACGCCGCCTCTAACAACTGTCACATTCACCAGTGTCAAGTTACGGACACGTACCGCAGTCGATGGGGACGGGGCGGATGACGACGGCACTGAGGGAAGAACGCGCCACGGAGCTGCAGGGTTTCCGGCGGGTCCAACGGCTCGCGTACGAGTGCGCGGAGGCGGTCGCCGCGCGGCTGGAGCCGGGCATCACCGAGCGTGAGGCGGCGCGGATGCAGCGCGAGTGGCTGCGGGCGCGGGGCGTGCGGGACTGGTTCCACCTCCCCTTCGCCTGGTTCGGCGACCGCACCGCGTTCGCGGACTTCCGGATACCGCTGCAGTTCTTCCCGAGCGACCGCCGGCTCGAGCCCGGGATGCCCTTCATCCTGGACATGGCCCCGGTGCACGAGGGCTACACGGCCGACATCGGCTACTCGGGCTTCCTCGGGATCAACCCCGTGCAGGACCGGCTGATGACCGACCTGGAGGCACACCGCGAGCTGATCCTGCGCGAGGTGCGCGAGCGGCGCCCGCTGCGTGAGATCTACGAGGACGTGGACCGTCTGATGGTCCGCCAGGGCTACGCCAACCGGCACCGCGCCTACCCCTTCGGCGTGATCGCCCACAAGGTGCACCGGGTGAGACAGCGCCGCTGGTCACCGCATCTCTTCGGCTTCGGCACCCAGTCCCTCAAGGGCCTCGCGGCCGACGCCCTGCACGGTCACCGGGAGGGCTGGTCACCCCTGTGGTCGCCGCACCGCTTCTCCGACCACCCGCCCCGGCCGGGCCTGTGGGCGGTCGAACCGCACCTCGGCTTCCGCGGCACGGGAGCCAAGTTCGAGGAGATCCTCGTGGTCACCGACTCCCGGGACCCCGAGCAGAGCGCCTTCTGGCTGGACGACGATCTGCCGCACGTGCGGCGCTGGGCGGAGGACAAGTGACGGCACTGGAGGGCGCGCGCGAGCGCCGGGTGCGGACCGGCGGCATCGAACTGTGCGTGGCGGAACTGGGCGACCCGGCACAGCCGACGGTCGTCCTCGTCCACGGCTACCCGGACAGCAAGGAGGTCTGGTCCGAGGTCGCGGGCCGCCTCGCCGACCGCTTCCACGTCGTCCTGTACGACGTCCGCGGCCACGGCCGCTCGACCGCGCCGAAGCCGCTGCGCGGCGGCTTCACCCTCGCCAAGCTCACGGACGACTTCCTGGCGGTGATCGACGAGGTCAGCCCGGACCGACCGGTGCACCTGGTCGGCCACGACTGGGGCTCGGTGCAGTCCTGGGAGTTCGCGACGGTGGGGCGCACCGAGGGCCGTATCGCCTCCTTCACCTCGATGTCCGGGCCGTCCCTGGACCACTTCGGGCACTGGATCAACGCGCGCGTGAAGCGCCCGACGCCGCGCAGGGTGGGCCAACTCCTCGGCCAGGGCGCCAAGTCCTGGTACGTGTACCTGCTGCACACGCCGGTCGTCCCCGAACTCGCCTGGCGCGGCCCGCTCGGCAAGCAGTGGCCGAGGATCCTGCAGCGGGTCGAGAAGCTCCCGTCCGGCAACTACCCGACCGCCTCCCTCCCCTCCGACGCGGCACACGGCGCCTGGCTGTACCGCGACAACGTACGGTCCCGGCTGCGCCGCCCGCGCGAGGACGCGTACGCGCACGCGCCCGTGCAGCTCATCACGCCCCTCGGGGACGCGTTCCTCTCCGAGCGGCTCTACGAGGACCTGGAACGCTGGGCTCCCCGGCTGACCCGGCGCACCCTGCCCGACAAGCACTGGATCCCACGCACGCGCCCCGACCAGGTGGCGGCCTGGATCGAGGAGTTCGTGAGGTCGGTCGAGGACGGCCGGGGCGCGGAGCCGAAGCCCGCCGACCGCCATGCCCAGCGGTTCGGCGGCCAGCTGGTCCTGGTCACGGGCGCGGGCAGCGGCATCGGCCGGGCGACGGCGTTCGCGTTCGCGGAGGCGGGCGCGCGCGTGGTCGCCGTGGACCGGGACGCGGAGGCGGCCGCACGCACCGCCGAGTTGTCCCGCCTGGTGGGCGCGGCGGACGCGTGGGCGGAGACGGCCGACGTCTCCGACGAGCAGGCGATGGAGAAGCTCGCGGAGAAGGTCCACCGCGAGTACGGCGTCCTGGACGTCCTCGTCAACAACGCGGGCATCGGTCTGTCGGGCTCGTTCTTCACGACGACGCCGGAGGACTGGCGGCGGGTTCTGGACGTCAACCTGTGGGGTGTGATCCATGGTTGCCGGCTCTTCGGGGCGCGGATGGCGGAGCGCGGCCAGGGCGGCCACATCGTGAACGTCGCGTCGGCCGCCGCGTACCAGCCCTCGCGGGCGCTGCCGGCCTACAGCACGTCCAAGGCGGCGGTGCTGATGCTGTCCGAGTGCCTGCGCGCCGAACTCGCCTCCCAGCGCATCGGCGTGACCGCGATCTGCCCCGGCATCGTCAACACGAACATCACGTCGACAGCCCGCTTCACGGGGGTCGACGAGGAGGAGGAACGGCGGCGGCGGAAGCGGTCCGCCCGGCTGTACGGGATGCGGAACTACCCACCGGAGAAAGTGGCTTCGGCGATCCTGGAGGCGGTGGAGCGGAACAGGGCGGTGGTGCCGGTGACTCCGGAGGCGCGGGGGGCCCGGGTGCTCTCGCGGCTGGCGCCGGGAGTGTTGCGGAGGATCGCGAGGGTGGAGCCGAAGTTGTGACAGGGGTGGCGTGAGGTGCGCATAGAAGACTTGGCCCGCCGCTCCGGGACCTCCGTCCGAACCGTCCGCGCCTACCAGGACAAGGGCCTGCTCCCCCGCCCGGAGCGGCGGGGCCGCGCCAACCTCTACTCCGCCATCCATCTGACCCGCCTCCACCAGATCGCCGACCTCCTCGCCCGCGGCTACACCCTCGCCTCCATCAAGGAGTTGCTCGACGCCTGGGACACCGGCCGCGGCCTCGGCGGCGTCCTCGGTCTCGTCACCGAGGCCGAGGGCCCCTGGACCGACGAGGAACCGGCCCGTCTCTCCCGCGCCGACCTCGACGCCCGTTTCGGCGGCACCCCGGACGAGGGGGCCGTTGCCGAGGCCCTGCAACTCGGCGTACTGGAACCGGTGGACGGCGACCCCGACTCGTTCCTCGTGCCGAGCCCCCAAGAGCTGGCTGTGGCCGTCGAGTTGCACGCGGCCGGGGTCCCGCTCACCGCGATCGCGGACCACCTGCGGGAGTTGAGGGTCCAGGTCGAGCACATAGCCGCCCGTTTCCTGGAGTTCACCACCGAGCACGTCTTCGCCCGCTACCTCGACGACCCGGACCACCGCACCGACGCGAAGGCGGCCGAGGCGGCCTCTCTCGTACGGCGTCTGCGGCCCCTCGCCCAGCAGACCGTGGACGCCGAACTGGCGCGGGCCATGCGCCTGTTCGCGACCCGGGAGGTGCGTCGGCACCTCGCGACGGGGGAGCGGCCGAAAACCTGGGACGAGACGCGTACCGTGGCCCTCCCGGCCGACACGATCCAGGCCGTACAGCGCCTCGTTGGCCCGGACCGCACTGCCGAGTTCATCGCGCTCGCCGCCGAACGAGAGGTACGGGCCCGCCATTTGGACGTCCTGACCGCACATCACCGCCCTGTTAACGATCTTGACGAAACACCGTGAATCGCCCAGCAGTTGTCCACAGCACGGCCAATTCCCCTGTGGATAACCTGACTTGGTTGTGGATCAAACCTCGGGCGAAAAATAAGTGCGTGATCCGCGTCTCTCCCGGCACCCTGGTGACATGAACGAGAGACACAACGAAGGAGGGTGGGACGAGCGGCGCACCGTGAAGGTGTCGAAGTACCTCTCGAAGCACCTTCGCCACCAGCCCGAACGCATCGGTCTCAGCCTCGACGAGGCCGGCTGGGTGGAGATCGACACACTGCTCGCGGCGACGGCGGCGCACGGCTTCCCGGTCACCCGCGAGGAGCTGGACCATGTGGTCGCCGCCAATGACAAGCAGCGGTTCGCGATCGAGGGCACCCGGATCCGCGCCAGCCAGGGCCACAGCATCGACGTCGAGCTCGGACTGCCCCCGGCGACCCCTCCGCCGTACCTCTACCACGGCACCGTGGCGCGGAACCTGGACGCGATCCGGACCGAGGGCCTCAGGCCCATGAACAGGCATGATGTGCATCTTTCTGCGGACCGGGAGACCGCGACGCGGGTCGGTGCCCGGCGCGGCCGTCCGGTCGTGCTGTCGGTCGACGCGGGCGCGATGCACCGGGACGGCCATGTCTTCCACATCAGCGCGAACGGGGTGTGGCTGACACAGGCCGTACCGCCGAAGTACCTGCGCTTCCCCGATCCGCACTGACCCCTGCATCATGACTGGTATGGACCATTCGGAGTACCAGGAGCGCCAGGAGCACCTTCCGACCACCGAGGCGGCCGTCACCGCGCTCCGCGCGATCGCCGCCGAGTACGGCCGCGCGATCGAGGTGACACACGACATCGGCGCCGACCAGACCTCGCGCCGCAGCGCGGCGGGCTTCGGCGTCACCCTGGACCCGGACGGCTCGCTGCCGCACGAGGCGTACGCCGAGTTCGGCGGGCGGCCCCGGGTGAGCGTGCGGCTCTACCCCGATGACGACGCGCTGATCACCGTCGACGGCGTCGAGTGTCACGACGTCCCGCGCGACGACGTGCCCGCGTTCCTGCGCTCCGTCTTCGGCGGTCTGGCCCATGTCCGGTCCCGCCGCTTCCCGCCCGCGGCCTGGCTGGTCGTGCCGCTGCCCGGGGACCGGACGTACAAGGAGTACCTCACCGTCGGCCTGCTCACGCCGTGGCTGAACAGCCGCATACGGTGACCGTTTCGTCCATCGCGGACGGGTCCCCTTAGTCTCGGACGCATGAGTCTGCGCCTGAGCACCGTGATCCTCCCGTACCGCCGCTGGAGCGAGGGCGGCGGTTCCGCCTGGACTCGGGCCGAGGAACTGGGCTTCCACACCGCCTACACCTACGACCACCTGTCCTGGCGCACCTTCCGCGACGGCCCGTGGTTCGGTGCGATTCCGACGCTGACGGCCGCCGCGTCCGTCACCGACCGGCTGCGTCTGGGCACACTCGTCACCTCGCCGAACTTCCGGCATCCGGTACCCCTCGCCAAGGAGCTGATCTCCCTGGACGACATCTCCGGCGGCCGCATCACCCTCGGCATCGGCGCGGGCGGCAACGGCTTCGACGCCACCGCGCTGGGCCAGGAGCCGTGGACCCCGCGCGAGCGCGCCGACCGGTTCGCCGAGTTCGTGCCGCTGCTCGACCGGCTGCTCACCGAGGACTCGGTGACGTACGAGGGCGAGTTCTACTCGGCCCACGAGGCGCGCAACATCCCGGGCTGTGTGCAGCGGCCCCGGCTGCCCTTCGCGGTCGCGGCCACCGGCCCCCGCGGGCTGAAGCTCGCCGCGCGCCACGGCCAGGCCTGGGTGACCACCGGCGACCCGAAGCTGTACGAGAACGGCACTCCCGAGGAGTCGGTCCAGGCGCTGCGCGGTCAGCTGGAAAAGCTCGGCGAGGCCTGCGCGGCGATCGGCCGGGACGCGGCGGAACTGGACAAGGTCCTGCTCACCGGCTTCACTCCGGACCGCGGCCGCCCGCTGGAGTCCCTGGACGCCTTCGTGGACTTCGCCGGCCGCCATCAGGAGCTGGGCTTCACCGAGCTGGTGATCCACTGGCCCATCCCCGACTCGGACTTCGCGGCCGAGCAGAAGGTCTTCGAGCAGATCGCCATGGAGGCCCCGGCCCAGCTGGGCTGAGCGCGGGTCCGAGCCGGTGGCCAGGACGGGGCTTCCAGGGCCCTTCGGAGTCGTCTGTGTCTCATCTGTGCACTGTGCCGCACTGCCGTGCGGGCATATGCGCGAGAATGGCGCGGTGACCTCAGCGACCCGACAGCCCGAGACCCCTGCCTTCGCGACCCCGCCCCGGCTGATCGCCACCGATCTCGACGGCACCCTGCTGCGCGACGACAAGTCGGTCTCCCCGAGGACGGTGGCCGCGCTGGCCGCCGCCGAGGAGGCGGGCATCGCGGTCTTCTTCGTCACCGGCCGCCCGGCCCGCTGGATGGACGTCGTCAGCGACCATGTGCACGGCCACGGCCTGGCGATCTGCGGCAACGGCGCCGCCGTGGTCGACCTGCACGGCGGCCCCGGCGCCCACCGCTTCGTCAAGGTGCGCGAACTGGCCCGGGAGAACGCGCTGGACGCCGTGGGGCTGCTGCGCGACGCCGTGCCGGGCACGGTGTACGCGATCGAGCAGACGTACGGCTTCCACCAGGAGCCGGCCTATCCCAAGCTGCACATGGAGATACCGGACCATCTGCTGGCCGCCGAGGAGATCCTCGCGGTCGACGGTCCGAGCGCCGGCGAGCCCGTGCTCAAGATCCTCGCCTACCACTTCGATCTCGACCCCGATGTCTTCCTCACCCGCGCCCGCCTCGCCATCGGCGACCGTGCCACCGTCACCCGGTCCAGCCCCAGCGCCCTGCTGGAGATCAGCGGTCCGGGCGTCTCCAAGGCCAGCACCCTCGCCCTGGAGTGCGCCGAGCGCGGTATCTCGCAGGAGGAGGTCGTCGCCTTCGGTGACATGCCCAACGACGTCGAGATGCTGACCTGGGCCGGGCAGTCGTACGCGATGGGCAACGCCCACCCCGACGTCGTCGCCGCTGCCTCGGGCCGCACCGTCGCCAACAACGAGGACGGGGTCGCGGTCGTGATCGAGCGGATGCTGGCCGCCCGCATCTGAACCCGACTGTCCGGGGCTAGGCCGCTCCCACCAGCGACTGTCCGGGGCTAGGCCGCTCCCACCAGCGACTCCGTCGCCGCCTCCCGCTCCGCCATCGCCCGCAGCGGCCCGGCCGCGGCGGCCAGCTCCGCGTAGGGTCCACGCTGCACCACCCGGCCCTCGCCGAGCACGATCACCTCGTCCACGGCGTCGAGCCCCGCCAACCGGTGCGTGATGAGGAGGGTCGTCCGGCCCTCGGTGGCGGCCAGCAGATCCGCGGTGAGCGCATCCGCCGTGGGCAGGTCCAGATGCTCGGCGGGCTCGTCCAGGACGAGCACCGGGAAGTCCGCGAGCAGCGCCCGGGCGAGCGCCAGCCGCTGCCGCTGCCCGCCGGAGAGCCGGGCCCCGTGCTCGCCGACGAGGGTGTCCAGCCCGTCGGGCAACCCGTCCACCCAGTCGAGCAGCCGGGCCCGGCCCAGCGCGTCCCGCAGGTCGTCCTCGGTGGCGTCCTTCCGGGCGAGCAGCAGGTTCTCGCGGACCGAACTGTCAAAGAGGTGCGCATCCTGGGCACACAGCCCGACCAGCCGCCGTACGTCGTCGCCGTCCATGCCGAACGCGTCCACACCGGCGAGTGTGTAGGAGCCCGCGTCCGGGTCGAGGAACCGCAGCAGGACCTGCGCGAGGGTCGTCTTGCCGGAGCCTGAGGGGCCGACCACCGCGACCCTGTGCCCCTCGGGGAGGGTGAGGTCGAGCCCGGCGAGGGCCTCCCGTCCCTGGCCCTCGTACCGGGCGGACAGGCCCTTCAGTACGACGGGGAAGGGCGTCGCGGGGGCCTGGCGCGGCCGCTCCGGCTCGTGCACGGGCTCGGGGGCGTCCAGCACTTCGTAGATGCGCTCGGCGCTCCTGTGGACCCGCTGCCGGTGCCGCGCGGCGAGCGGCAGCCCCAGTACGGCCTCGAAGGCGGCCAGCGGAGTGAGGACCACGACCGCCATCGCCACTCCACTCAGCCGGCCGTCGGCGACCCCCTGGGCGCCCAGCAGCGCGGTGGCCGCGACGGTGAGCCCCGTCAGCAGTGCGGTCAGCCCGTCACCGAGCGCGGTGGCGGTGGCGCCCCGCGAGGCGATCCGGGTGAGCGTGTGGTCGGCCCGCCGGGCTTCCTCCGTGCGAACGGGCAGCGCACCGGCGACCGTCAGCTCGGCGGTGCCGGTGAGCAGGTCGGTCACCCGGGTGGCCAGCAACCCGCGGGCGGGCGCCAGCCGGTGCTCGGCGCGCCGGGCCACGGCGGAGGTCACCAGCGGAACACCGACTCCGGCCGCCAGCAGCCCCACCGCGAGCGCGGCCCCGGCTTCGGGCAGGAGCCAGGCCGTGAACCCCACGGTCCCCGCGGAGACGGCAACCGCGACCCCGGCCGGCAGCAGCCAGCGCAGCCAGTAGTCCTGCAGGGTGTCGACGTCGGCGACCAGCCGGCTGAGCAGATCGCCCCGCCTGGCCGCCCGAAGCCCGGCGGGGGCGAGCCGCTCAAGGCGTCGGTACACGGCGACCCGCGTGTCGGCCAGCATCCGCAGCACGGCATCGTGCGACACGAGCCGCTCGCCGTACCGGAACACGGCCCGCCCGATCCCGAAGGCCCGCGTGGCCGTGACGGCCACCATCAGATACAGCACCGGCGGCTCCTGCGAGGCCCGCGAGATCAACCACCCGGAGGTCGCCATCAGCCCGACGGCACTACCGAGCGCAAGCCCCCCGAGCAACAGAGCAAGCAACAACCGCCCCCGCCGTGCCCCGGACGCAGCACGGACACGAGCGAGCACACTCCGGCGACGCACAGACGCGGACGCCACAGAGCCATACGCCACCCGCCCGGACAGCTCCACCGACCCACTGTCCAACCCACCGAGTCGCTCGGCCGCCACGCCTTCCAACCCACCGAGACGGTCGGCCGCCTCGCCTTCCAATTGACCGAGTCGGTCGGCCGCCACGCCTTCCAATCGACCAAGACGGTCAGCCGCCACGCCTTCCAACCCACCGAGACGGTCGGCCGCCTCGCCTTCCAATTGACCGAGTCGGTCAGCCGCCACGCCTTCCAATTGACCGAGACGGTCGATCGCCTCGCTTTCCAGCCCACCGAGACGGTCGATCGCCTCGCTTTCCAATTGACCGAGTCGGGTGGTGGGTGGGCGGAGGTTTTGGGGGTTCAGGGGGCGGAGCCCCCTGGGGGCCTCGCTGCCGGAGAGCCGCACCACGCGGTCCGCCGCCGAGAGCAACGCCGGCCGGTGCACCACCAGCAACACAGTCCGCCCCTCGGAGAGCCGTCGTACCGCCGCCACAACCTCCGCCTCGGTCGCCCCGTCCAGCGCAGCAGTCGGCTCGTCCAGCAACAGCACAGGCCGGTCGGCGAGAAACGCCCGCGCCAGCGCCAGCCGCTGCCGCTGCCCGGCGGACAACCCGGCGCCGTCCTCACCGAGCACGGTCCCGGCACCCTCGGGCAGCGCGTCCACGAACTCCAGCGCCCCCGCGTCCCGCAACGCCCGCCGCACGGCGTCGTCGTCCGCGTCGGGGCGCGCGAGCCGTACGTTCTCGGCGATCGTCCCGGCGTACAGATGCGGCCGCTGCGGCACCCACGCGATCCGCGACCGCCACTCCTCCAGGTCGACGTCGGCGAGATCGACTCCCCCGACCCCTCCGCTCCCTCCAGCCCCTCCGACCCGTACCCGGCCTTCCGTCGGCCGTACGAACCCCAGCAGCACGTTCAACAGCGTCGACTTGCCCACCCCGCTGGGTCCGACCAGCGCGACGGTCTCGCCCGGTTCGACGGTGAAAGAGACATCGGTGACCGCATCCGCCGACCGGTCCGGATAGCGGACCATCACCCCTTCGAAGGCCAGAGAGGCATCCGAGGGGACCGCACCCGCGCCGGACGCCGGCACCGGAGTCTCCAGCACCGCGAAGATCTCCTCCGCCGCCGCGAGCCCTTCCGCCGCCGCGTGGAACTGGGCGCCCACCTGGCGCAGCGGCAGATACGCCTCGGGTGCCAGCACCAGGATGACCAGTCCGGTGTACAGGTCCATGTCGCCATGGACGAGCCGCATTCCGATGGTCACGGCGACCAGCGCCACCGACAGCGTGGCGAGCAGTTCCAGCGCGAAGGAGGAGAGGAAGGCGATCCGCAGCGTCCGCATGGTCGCCTGCCGGTACTCGCCGGTGATCCGGCGGATGGACTCGGCCTGGGCCTTGGCCCGGCCGAACACCTTCAGCGTGGGCAGCCCGGCGACCACATCCAGGAAGTGGCCGGAGAGCCGGGACAGCAGCCGCCACTGCCGGTCGGTCCGGGACTGCGTGGCCCAGCCGATCAGCACCATGAAGAGCGGGATGAGCGGCAGGGTCCCGACGATGATCGCCGCGGAGACCCAGTCCTCCGTGACGATCCGCGCCAGCACCGCGACCGGCACGACCACCGCAAGCCCCAACTGCGGCAGATAGCGCGAGAAGTAGTCGTCGAGGGCATCGACACCGCGCGTGGCGAGGGTGACCAGCGATCCGGTCCGCTGCCCGCTCAGCCAGCCTGGACCGAGCGCCACCGCCCGGTCCAGGAGCCGCCCACGCAGTTCGGACTTGACCGCCGCGCTCGCCCGGTGCGCGGCGAGCTCGGTGAGCCAGGAGACCAGCGCCCGGCCGACGGCGACGCCCGCCAACAGCGCCAGGGGAGTGCGGAGTTCCGAGACCGAGTGGCCGTGCTGGAAGGCCCCGACCACCACTTCGGCGATGAGCATCGCCTGGGCGATGACCAGTCCGGCGCCGACGGCACCGAGACCGACGACGGCCACCAGGAAGAGGCGGGTGGCACGGGCGTAGCGCAGCAGACGCGGATCAATTGGTTTCACGTGAAACATGCCCTTCGGCCCAGGGAGGGTGTTTCACGTGAAACAGTGCGGATCATCGTGAATCACCCTGCCCGTCGGACTCAGTGCGCGGCTTCGGTCGCTATGTGCTGCGTGCCGATCCGCTTGCGGAACACCCAGTACGTCCACCCCTGGTAGAGCATGACGAGCGGCGTGGCGATCGCCGCCAGCCAGGTCATGATCTTCAGGGTGTACGGACTCGACGAGGCGTTGGTGACCGTGAGGTTCCAGTCCCCGTTGAGCGACGACGGCATGACGTTCGGGAAGAGCGACAGGAAGAGCATCGCCACGGCCGCCACGATGGTCACGCCGGACAGGGCGAACGCCCACCCTTCACGGCCGCGCAGGTTCGCCCCGAGGGCCGCCAGCAGCGCGACGACCGCCACGACCAGGGCCACCAGGCTCTTGGCGTCACCGCTGTCGGCCTGGGTCCACAGCAGGAAGGCCAGCGCCACCACGGCGGCGAGAAGACCGACCTTGGTCGCCAGCTTCCGTGCCCGTACCCGGATGTCACCGACGGTCTTGAGCGCGGTGAACACCGTGCCGTGGAAGGTGAACAGGGTCAGGGTCACCACTCCGCCGAGCAGGGCATACGGGTTGAGCAGGTCCCAGACGGTGCCGACGTACTCGAAGTGCCGGTCGATCTTCACACCGTGGACGATGTTCCCGAAGGCCACACCCCACAGGAACGCCGGGATCAGCGAGGTCCAGAAGATCGCGGTCTCCCAGTTGCGCTGCCAGCTCTCCTCGGGCCGCTTGGCCCGGTACTCGAAGGCAACACCGCGGACGATCAGGCAGACCAGGATGACCAGCAGGGGCAGATAGAAGCCGGAGAAGAGCGTGGCGTACCACTCGGGGAAGGCGGCGAAGGTGGCGCCGCCCGCGGTGAGCAGCCACACCTCGTTGCCGTCCCAGACGGGGCCGATCGTGTTGATCAGCACCCGCTTCTCCAGCCGGTCACGGGCCAGCAGCTTGGTGAGGATGCCGACCCCGAAGTCGAAGCCCTCCAGGAAGAAGTAGCCGGTCCACAGGACGGCGATCAGGACGAACCAGACGTCGTGAAGTTCCATGACTGCGTCTCCCTCGGCCTAGTACGAGAAGGCCATCGGCTTGTCGGCGTCACGGGCCTCGCCGCCGATCTTCGTGGGCGGGTTGAGGTCGTCCTCGGTGAGCTCCGGCGGGCCTGCCTTGATGTACTTCACGAGCAGCTTGACCTCGATGACGGCGAGGATGGCGTACAGCGTGGTGAAGGTGATCATCGAGATGAGGATCTCGGCCTGGGAGACACCGGGGGAGACCGCGTCACGGGTCTGCAGAACGCCGTAGACGACCCACGGCTGGCGGCCCATCTCGGTGAAGATCCAGCCCCAGGAGTTGGCGATCAGCGGGAAGCCGAGGGTCCAGATCGCCACCAGCCAGTACAGCCTGCCGAGCTTGGGGCTGAGGGCCTTGTTCCTGAAGAGGACCAGGTTCGGCACCTCGTCCTCGCCGACCCGCAGATGCTGCGGCAACATGAACTTCTTACGGGTCAGCCAGAGTCCGACGATGCCGATGGCGAAGGACGCCATACCGAAGCCGATCATCCAGCGGAACGCCCAGAAGGTGACCGGGACGATGGGCCGGTAGTCGCCGGCGCCGTACTTCTGCTGCTCGGCCTTGTTGGTGTCGTTGATGCCGGGCACGTACGAGTTGAAGCTGTCGTCGGCCAGGAACGAGAGCAGGCCGGGGACGGACAGTTCGACGGTGTTGTGGCCCTTGCTGACGTCGCCGTAGGCGAAGATCGAGAAGGGCGCCGGCTTCTGGCCGTCCCACAGGGCCTCGGCGGCGGCCATCTTCATCGGCTGCTGCTTGAACATGACCTTGCCGAGGGTGTCACCGCTGATCGCGGTGAGCATGCCGGCGATGACGACGGTGACCAGACCGAGCCGCAGCGAGGTCTTCATCACGGTGATGTGCTTCTTGCGGAACAGGTGGAAGGCGGCGATGCCGACCATGAACGCGCCACCGGTCAGGAAGGACGCGGTCAGCGTGTGGAAGGCCTGGGCCAGCGCGGTGTTCTGGGTGAGGACCGCCAGGAAGTCGGTGAGCTCGGCCCGCCCCTTCGCCTTGTCGATCTTGTAGCCGACGGGGTGCTGCATCCACGAGTTGGCCGCGAGGATGAAGTATGCGGACAGGATCGTGCCGATGGAGACCATCCAGATGCAGGCCAGGTGGATCTTCTTGGGCAGCTTGTCCCAGCCGAAGATCCACAGCCCGATGAAGGTGGACTCGAAGAAGAACGCGATCAGTGCCTCGAAGGCGAGCGGGGCGCCGAAGATGTCACCGACGAACCGTGAGTAGTCCGACCAGTTCATGCCGAACTGGAACTCCTGCACGATGCCGGTGACGACCCCCATCGCGATGTTGATCAGGAAGAGCTTGCCCCAGAACTTGGTCGCCCTGAGGTACTTCTCCTTCTCCGTGCGCACCCAGGCGGTCTGCAGACCGGCCGTGAGCGCGGCCAGCGAGATCGTCAGCGGAACGAACAGGAAGTGGTAGACGGTGGTGATGCCGAACTGCCAGCGCGCCAGTGTCTCCGGCGCCAGAGCCAGGTCCACGTCGTCAGTCTCCTTACGTCGCCGTAGTACAGCGGCAGGTGCCCCTTTTGTCACGTACATCACGGACCAAACGGGACGCGCTTGTGAATGCATTCACATTCACAAGCCATTATGACGCACTGATTATCGAAGGACGAAGGGGGGTCGCACTTGAGCCGTTCGGCCCTCTCCGGACACAGCCGTACGGGGCCGCCCGGCCTCGGAACACCGGCCGTGCGACCCCGTACGTGTGGACCTGCCAGGGCTAGAACTCCTTGCGGAACGCCTCCGCCACCTTCAGGAAGATGTCGTTCGCCTCGGTCTCGCCGACCGTCACCCGCACGCCCTCGCCCGGGAACGGCCGGACGACCACACCGTGCTCCTCACAGAGCCCCGCGAAGGCCGCCGTACGCTCCCCCAGCCGCAGCCACACGAAGTTGGCCTGGGTCTCGGGCACCGTCCAGCCCTGGGCGCGCAGCGCCTCGACCACACGCTGCCGCTGGCACACCAGCGAGCCCACCCGGCCGAGCAGTTCGTCCTCGGCCTGCAGGGAGGCGATCGCCGCGTCCTGGGCGATCTGGCTCACGCCGAACGGCACCGCCGTCTTGCGCAGCGCCGCCGCCACCGGCTCATGGGCGATGGCGAAGCCGACCCGCAGCCCGGCGAGACCGTACGCCTTGGAGAAGGTCCGCAGGACGCAGACGTTCGGCCGCTCACGGTAGAGCTCGACACCGTCCGGCACCTCGGGGTCGCGGACGAACTCGCGGTAGGCCTCGTCAAGGACCACCAGCACATCGCCCGGCACCCGGTCGAGGAACCGTTCGAGCTCGGCCCGCTTCACGACCGTGCCGGTCGGGTTGTTCGGGTTGCAGACGAAGATCAGACGGGTGCGGTCGGTGATCGCGTCCGCCATCGCGTCCAGGTCGTGCACATCGCCGGGCGTGAGCGGCACCTGGACCGAGCGGGCGCCGCTGATCTGCGTGATGATCGGGTACGCCTCGAAGGACCGCCAGGCGTAGATCACCTCGTCGCCGGGTCCGCTGGTGGCCTGGATCAGCTGCTGGGCGACACCGACCGAGCCGGTGCCGGTGGCGAGGTGGGAGAGCGGGACGCCGAAACGGTCCGACAACTCGTTCATCAGACCGGCGCAGGCCATGTCCGGGTAGCGGTTGAAGGCGGCAGCCGCCGCGGTGACGGACTCCATCACACCGGGCAGCGGGGGATAGGGGTTCTCGTTGGAGGACAGCTTGTAGGCGACCGGACCGTCAGCCGCGGCGGGCTTGCCCGGCTTGTAGGTGGGGATACCCTCCAGCTCGGCGCGCAGCTTGGGGCTCGTCTCGCTCACCGCAGTCCTCCTCGCGACCTCCGGCGGACCGTCCGCGCCGCCGGCATCCAATACTGCTCACCTTATGAGGATTCGGCCCCGCTGCGTACAGCTGCGGAGCCGGCGAGAAGCCGGGCCACCTGACCTCATCCGCCCCACAGGCATCACGGGCATCACCGTACGAAGGCGCATTTATCGGGGGCGCGCCCTACATATATCTACGCGCCGGTGGCTCACGCCGTGGCGCGCATCACCCGTGAAGGTGAGTTGAGACCTCTTCGAAACATCGAGCACTTGGCAGGCCCATCCGTGCCGACAAGTCACGTCTCACCATTGGATCGTTCAACTGACTTTCTTTCTAAGGTAGTTGACCCTATTTGACCTTGCAGAAACGTGCCTGTCAACGCGTGCATATGCGTCCGCACTACCCCACCGCATGAGCCCTACTATCGGCTCGCCATGACAGCAGCAGGGAAGCACCAGGTGAGCCGCGCGGAAACCTCTCGGCGAGGCAGCCGGCCGGGCCGGGCCGGCATCAGAGACGTGGCCGCCGCCGCCGGAGTCTCCATCACGACCGTCTCCGACGCCCTGAACGGCAAGGGCCGGCTCCCGGATGCCACCAGGCGCCACGTCCGCGAGGTCGCCGACCGGCTGGGGTACCGCCCCTCGGCCGCCGCCCGCACCCTCCGTACCGGCAAGTCGGGACTCATCGGCCTGACCGTGACGACGTACGGGGATGAACCTTTCACCTTCACCGAGTTCGCCTACTTCGCCGAGATGGCGCGGGCGGCCACCTCGGCCGCGCTCGCCCGCGGCTACGCCCTGGTCATCCTGCCCGCGACCTCGCGCCACGACGTGTGGTCGAACGTGGCCCTGGACGGCACGGTCGTCATCGACCCCTCCGACCAGGACCCGGTCGTCAGCGAGCTGGTCCGGCAGGGCCTGCCGGTGGTCTCCGACGGCCGCCCGGCCGGCTCGCTCCCGGTGACCGCCTGGGTGGACAACGACCACGAGGCCGCCGTCCTCGGCATCCTCGACCATCTCGCCGACGCGGGCGCCCGCCGGATCGGCCTGCTCACGGGCACGACGACGGACACGTACACCCATCTGTCGACCACCGCCTACCTGCGCTGGTGCGAACGCGTCGGCCAGGACCCGGTCTACGAGGCCTACCCGGCGCACGACCCGTGCGCGGGCGCCGTCGCCGCCGACCGGCTGCTCGCCCGCCCGGACCGCCCCGACGCCGTGTACGGCCTGTTCGACCCCAACGGCACCGATCTGCTCGCCGCCGCCCGCCGCTACGGGCTGCGCGTCCCCGACGACCTGCTGCTGGTCTGCTGCAGCGAGTCGACCGTGTACGCCAACACCGAGCCGCCCATCACCACGCTCTCCCTGAAGCCGCGCCGCATCGGCACGGCGGTCGTACAACTGCTCATCGACGCGATCGAGGGGGTCGATTCGGACCAGCCCGTCGAGCAGGTGATACCGACCGAACTGATCGTGCGTACCTCCTCCCAGCGACGGCCGCAGCGCACGACGGTGAGCCCGCCGCGGGCACCGGAGGAGGGGTAGCACGGGCACGCCGAGAGCCGGACGGCGCACCCGCCGGGCGTCGTCGGATGGCGGCCGGCAGGTGAACGGCGGATGGACGAACCCCTGCCCAACCGGGGCGAAAGCCGCGCCGAACCGGAGTCCCGCCCGGATTCACCACCCCTGGGTCATCACACGGCGCGACGGGCATTCCTATGATGGGCCCACGACACCGCGGGCCGCTGCGACCAGGCAGTCCGATGCGGTGCAGATGCGGCGTGATGGTGGAGGGGTCTGATGACTCAGGGGGCCGGTCAGGGACCCGAGACGGAGCGAACGGCGACGTTGCGCGACTTCCGGGTGCCCGCGTACGTCAACGAGACCGGTCCGTACGTCGACAGCACGCATCCCGGCGACGTCGTCCCGCCGCTCGACGAGGCGTACCCGGAGGGCTATCCGGACGGGTACACGCCCACCCAGCGCGACCTGCCGGTCATCAACCGCGGCGACACGCTCCAGATGCCCGTCGAACCGGCCGCCGCCCCGGTCGCGCAGGCTGCGGCCGGCCCCGGCCCGCTGTACGTCGTCGGTGACGTGCACGGCTACTTCGACGAGCTGATCAGCGCCCTGCGGGAGCAGGGGCTGATCGACGCGGACGGGCACTGGTGCGCGGGCACCGCACGGCTGTGGTTCCTCGGCGACTTCACCGACCGAGGTCCGGACGGCATCGGCGTCATCGACCTGGTGATGCGGCTGTCGGCCGAAGCGGCCGCCGCGGGCGGCTACTGCAAGGCGCTGATGGGCAACCACGAGCTGCTGCTGCTCGGCGCCAAGCGGTTCGGCGACACCCCCGTCAACTCCGGCGCGGGCACCGCCACCTTCCAGGCGGGCTGGCTGCTCAACGGCGGCCAGAAGACCGACATGGACCGGCTCCAGGACCACCACCTCCAGTGGATGGCCCGCCTGGACGCGGTCGAGGAGGTCGACGGATATCTGCTGGTGCACTCGGACACCACCGCCTACCTCGACTACGGCGACTCGATCGAGGCGGTCAACGACACCGTCCGCGAGACCATCACCCGTAACGACGCGGATGAGGTCTGGGATCTCTTCCGCAAGTTCACCAAGCGCTTCTCCTTCCGTGACGAAGGGGGTGCAGACGCCGTCCGTTCCCTTCTCGATACGTACGGCGGCACCCGAATCGTTCACGGACACAGCCCGATTCCCTATCTGCTGGGGGAAGTCGGCTCCGAGGACGACGAAGAGGGCACCGGCCCCGTGGTGACGGGGCCGCACGTCTACGCCGACGGGCTCGCCATCGCCATGGACGGCGGAGTGACCATGGCCGGAAAGCTGCTGGTTAGGCAACTTCCTCTGGACAACTGAGGGTTCGGCAGGCTGTTCTGTCCCTCCGGCGTCGCACGCGGGTCACCCCCAATTTCCGGCAACCCCCTGTCACCGCGTGCCTTAACGGCTCTACCATCGGTTTATCCGTAGCAGGCTCCCCTCCGTTTCTGCCCGACGGCTCGCCGGCGTGCGAGCCCCAAGCCCTACGGAGCATCGGGGGATGCACATGAACAGCGTTCCGCAGCACCTGCTCAGTGAGGACCGCCAGGAATACGAGCGGATCCTCGATGAGGCGCTGCGCTCCGCCCGTTACCGTCCCGAACTGGCCGGTATAGGCCAGCGTTTGAATACCGAACAGCTGCGCACCATGGCGCTCAACGCCACCGCACTGATCACGGCGGCCGCGGCGACCGAGTACCAGCACTATGTGAAGGTCCGCGAGGAACTGCGCAATCCGGCGCGGTCCACCCCGGCCACCGTCCAGGAGTCCGGCTCGGCAGAGTCGGGCACGGGCGGTGCACTGGGGCTCGCCACCACCCTCGGCGAGGCAGCCGAGACCACCGGCGCGGGCGCTGTCGCCGTCGTCGCGGTCCTGGCCCCCGTCCTCGCCGGCACTGCCGCGGCGATCTTCCTGCTCGTCGGCTACGTCCTGAAGATGCTGGACCCGTCTCGCACCTTCGCCCGGACCATGCTCACCGCCGGCTGGGTGTTCGGTGCCGTGACCGCGGCCGCCATCCTGCTGGCAGGTGTGGGGCTGCTGCTCACCGCACTGCGCAACAGCCCCTCGCTGGAGGCCGGAGCCTATGGCGAGCCCGGCGGGGAGGTGGCCAAGGCCCGGGAGGCCTGGCGGGACGCCCTGCTGGAGCGCGGCATCCTGCCCTTCCTGCGAGAAGCGCTGGCCACCGACCCCGGCACGGCCGGACTGCGCCGTACGACGCCGTCGGGCCCGGCGGGCCGGATGCCACGCCTCGGCTACGACCGCCCGGGCTTCAGCACCGACGACGGCACCGCGCCCGCCACCCGCCCGAGCTTCACCAGCCCGGACTACACCAGCCCGGACTACGGAGGCCCGGAGCACCAGCCGGAATAACCCGGCTTGCGCCCCCGGACGGGGGCGCAGGCCGGACACCCGGTCTACGCGGTGGCACCGGGGAGTTGACGGGCGGTGCGCTCGTCGAACTCCTCCCGTGCCGCCCGGACGGCGGCGCTGTTCGCCTGCGCCCAGTCGGTGATGCCCTGCACAAGCCCGCCCACCTCCTGGCCCAGCCGGGTCAGCCGGTACTCCACACACGGCGGCACCGTCGGATACAGCGTGCGGGTCAGCAGTCCCTCCCGCTCCAGCGCGCGCAGGGTCTGCGTCAGCACCTTCGGTGTCACGCCGTCCAGCCGTCTGCGCAGTTCGGCGAAGCGCATGGGCCGGCCGTCCGCAAGGGCCACCAGCACCAGCATGGTCCACTTTCCGGCGATCAGGTCCAGCACGGCGCGGGTGGGGCAGTCCCGCAGAAACACGTCCACGCCACCGTGTTCTCTCAGGTCGAAGCCGGTATCCATGAGGAACCTCAATATCAGACAAGTGCCTTCTTCCGTACGGGTGTTGCCCGGACCGAGCATGGACGGCACCACGATCCGCTGCCGAGGAGTCCTGATGTCCGCCCGTATGCATGCCGTCGTCCAATCCGTGTTCGGTGGTCCCGAGACGCTCGAGTACGCCGAGACCGGCGTACCGGAGCCGGGCCCCGGGCAGGTGCTGCTGCGGGTCGCCGGTGCCGGGATCAACCCCGGCGACGCGGTGCTCCGCTCCGGCCGGGTGCCGGAACTGGTCGAACTGCCGTGGACCCCGGGCAACGATGTCGCCGGCGTCGTCGAGCGGGTCGGCGAGGGCGTCACACGGTTCGCGCCGGGCGACGAGGTGTACGGCTTGATGCCCGTCTCCCGACGGGGCGCGTACGCCGAGTTCACCGCCGCACCGGCCGAGGCGCTGGCCTTCGCTCCCAAGAACCTCGACCTGGTGCACGCGGGCGCCGTGCCCCTGGTGGCGTCGACCGCCTGGCAGGCGCTGACCGTGCTGGCACGGGTCCGGCCCGGCGACCGGGTGCTGATCCACGCGGCCGCCGGCGGTGTCGGCCATGTCGCGGTGCAACTGGCCAAGGAGCTGGGGGCGCATGTGATCGGGACCGCGCGGGCCGCCAACCATGACCTGCTGCGCGGGCTGGGCGCCGACGAGGCGATCGACCACACCACCACCGACTTCCGGACCGCAGTGGCTCCGGTCGACATGGTCCTGGACCTGGTGGGCGGCGCCTACGGACCGCGCTCCTTGGACGTCCTCCGTCCGGGCGGGCTGCTCGTCGGCGCTTCGATCGCCCCGGGTACGGACGAACGCCGGGCCGCCGAGCGCGGGCTGCGTTATGTCTGGGTCACTGCCGCTCCTTCGGGTGAGGTGCTGGACCGGATCACGGAACGCATCGAGGCCGGCCGACTGCGAGTACTGGTCCAGGACACCTACCCGCTGTCGGAAGCCGCCGAGGCCCACCGCGCGATCGAGGCCAGGCGCACCACCGGCAAGCTGGTCCTCGTACCGTGAGGGAGGCGGCGCGCTGTCGTCACGGAGATGAAGGTCCGTCACAAAGTGCGTGTGGTCCTCCTCGACGGCGACCAGCACCCGGGAGGGGTTCAGTCCGCCAGCGGCAGATACACCCGGTTCCCGCTCGCCGCGAACTCCTTCGACTTCTGGAGCATCCCCTCCGCGACCTCCTCCGCAGACGCCCCCTCGGCCGCCGCGCCGCCGAACCGCTCCGTGATGCTCTGACTGATCTTCATCGAGCAGAACTTCGGGCCGCACATCGAACAGAAATGGGCCGTCTTGGCGGGCTCCGCCGGGAGCGTCTCGTCATGGAACTCGCGGGCCGTGTCCGGGTCCAGGGCGAGGTTGAACTGGTCCTCCCACCGGAACTCGAAGCGGGCGTCGGACAGCGCGTCGTCCCACTCCTGCGCGCCCGGATGGCCCTTGGCGAGGTCGGCCGCATGAGCGGCGATCTTGTAGGTGATGACGCCGGTCTTGACGTCGTCCCGGTTGGGCAGGCCCAGGTGCTCCTTGGGCGTGACGTAGCAGAGCATCGCCGTGCCCCACCAGGCGATCATCGCGGCACCGATACCGGAGGTGATGTGGTCGTACGCCGGCGCGACGTCCGTGGTCAGCGGGCCGAGCGTATAGAACGGAGCTTCATCGCAGATCTCCTGCTGAAGGTCGATGTTCTCCTTGATCTTGTGCATCGGGACATGGCCCGGGCCCTCGATCATGGTCTGTACATTGAAACGCCTGGCGATCCGGTTGAGTTCCCCGAGAGTGCGGAGCTCCGCGAACTGCGCTTCGTCATTGGCGTCCGCGATGGAGCCGGGACGCAGACCGTCGCCCAGGGAGTACGTGACGTCGTAGGCGGCGAGGATCTCGCAGAGTTCCTCGAAGTTCTCGTACAGGAACGACTCCTTGTGGTGCGCGAGGCACCAGGCCGCCATGATCGACCCGCCGCGCGAGACGATGCCGGTCTTGCGGTTGGCGGTGAGCGGCACGTACGGCAGGCGCACGCCCGCGTGGACGGTCATGTAGTCCACGCCCTGCTCGGCCTGTTCGACGACCGTGTCCTTGTAGATCTCCCAGGTCAGCTCCTCGGCCCTGCCGTCCACCTTCTCCAGGGCCTGGTAGAGCGGCACCGTGCCGATGGGGACGGGGGAGTTGCGCAGCACCCACTCGCGGGTGGTGTGGATGTTGCGTCCGGTGGACAGGTCCATGACCGTGTCGGCGCCCCAGCGGGTCGCCCAGGTCATCTTCTCGACCTCCTCCTCGATGGAGGAGGTCACCGCCGAGTTGCCGATGTTGGCGTTGACCTTCACCAGGAACCGCTTGCCGATGATCATCGGCTCGATCTCCGGGTGGTTGACGTTGGCGGGCAGTACGGCCCTGCCCGCCGCGATCTCCTCACGGACCACCTCGGGAGAGACGTTCTCGCGGATGGCCACGTACTCCATCTCCGGGGTGATCTCGCCCCGGCGGGCGTACGCGAGTTGCGTGACCGCCTCGCCGTCCCGGCCACGGCGGGGCTGGCGCGGGCGGCCCGGGAAGACCGCGTCCAGGTTGCGCAGACCGCCACGCGGCGAGGTGTGCTTGATCCCGTCGTCCTCGGGACGGACGGGCCGGCCCGCGTATTCGGCGGTGTCACCGCGGGCGACGATCCAGTTCTCCCGCAGCGGAGGAAGGCCCCTGCGGACGTCGGTCTCGACGAGCGGATCGGTGTACGGGCCGGAGGTGTCGTAGAGCGTGACCGACTGCCCGTTGGTGAGATGCACCTGACGGACCGGCACCCGCAGGTCGGGGCGCGAGCCCTCGACATACCCCTTGTGCCAGCCGATGGACTTCCCGGCCTCCTGGGACGATTCGCCCGCAATGGGCGCTTCGTCCTGACGGAAGGCAGGCGTGCGTGCGTCCTTGTTGGTCATGAGACCTACTCCCTACGCCGGCATTACCCGGTAACAGGTTCGGCGGTCGACGCAGCGGCTTCCGTCGGGCGGCGTTTCATGTGAAACATCACTCGTTCCACGTGAAACATCGCGAATACGGAGGTCAGCGCCCTCTCAGCCCGGTGCTCCGAGCTCCCGCGTGTGCAAAGGTGCCTCCACGCTAGCGTCAATTCGGGCGCGGTGAACAGAGGGCTCCTGCCGTTCTTGCGATGATCGGGCGGTGACCTCGACACAACAGCACCCCTATCCACCCCCCGAACCAAGACAGGGCGGTGGATCCGGCCACGGGGGCCACGGTGCCGGTGACGGACACAACCACGGGCAGGGGCAGCAGCACAGCCACGAGCCCTCCCACGGCCACGACAACGACCATGCCCACCACCACGGCACCGGCCATGACCACGGCCGCCCGCCCGGTCAGAACACCGGCCAGGGCGGCTCCGTGTCCGGCGGCGGGCACGGTCACTCGCACAGCCACAGTCACGGTCCCGCCGCACCGGTCTCCAAGCATCTGCGCAAGGTCATCGCGGCGATCCTCATCCCCTTCACCGCCGCGGTCGTGGCCGGCATGGTGGTGCTGTGGCCCGGCGGAGCACCGGCGCACGAGCGCACCGGCGTCGGCTTCGACCGCCAGACACAGTCGGCCACGGTCACCAAGGTCGTCTCGGTCGACTGCAAGTCGGTCAACGCCTCCGGGAGTGGTTCGATCGGCGACACCTCCACCAGCGGGGACGGTTCCGCGAAGGAGGGGTCCGGCGGCACCTGCAAGAAGGCGACGGTCCGCGTCGACACCGGCAAGGACAAGGGCCGTACGTTCACCGAGATCGTGCAGCCCGACCAGTCACGGCAGTTGCACCAGGGCGAGCAGGTCGTGGCCGCCTACGAGCCCTCGGCGCCGAAGGACCTGCAGTACTCGGTCACCGATGTGAACCGGAAGTTCCCGATGGCGCTGCTGGCCGGGATCTTCGCGCTCGCCGTCGTGGTGGTGGGGCGGCTGCGCGGTGTCATGGCGCTGGTCGCACTGGCCGTCAGCTTCCTGGTGCTGACCCTGTTCATCCTGCCGGCGGTGCTGCAGGGCTCGAACCCGCTGCTGGTGGCGGTGGTCGGGTCGAGTGCCATCATGCTGATCGCCCTGTACATGTGCCACGGGCTGTCGGCCCGGACCTCGGTGGCGGTGCTCGGCACGCTGGTCTCACTGTGCCTGATCGGCGTCCTCGGCTCGGAGTTCATCGACTGGGCCGCGCTCACCGGCAACACCGACGACAGCACCGGTCTGATCCACGGCCTGTACCCGTCGATCGACATGAGCGGTCTGCTGCTGGCCGGCGTCATCATCGGTTCGCTGGGCGTCCTGGACGATGTGACGGTGACCCAGACATCGGCGGTCTGGGAGCTGCACGAGGCCAATCCGACGATGGGCTGGCGCGGGCTGTACCGGGCGGGCATCCGCATCGGACGCGACCACATCGCCTCCGTCGTCAACACCCTCGTCCTGGCCTATGCGGGCGCCGCGCTGCCGTTGCTGCTGCTCTTCTCGATCGCGCAGAGCAGCGTGGCAACGGTCGCCAACAGCGAGCTGGTGGCCGAGGAGATCGTGCGCACGCTGGTCGGCTCGATCGGCCTGGTCGCCTCGGTACCGGTCACCACGCTGCTCGCGGCCCTGGTGGTGTCGGCCGACCGGCCGGGCGAGAAGGCGGTCCTCCCCGTGGAGGCCGCGTCCGCTCCGCCGCGCGGCGGGCGGGGGCGGCGCCGGAAGCGGTGAGAGGGCCGTGGACGGGCCTGCGGGAGGGCGTGGGCGGCCGGTGAGGGCGGAACGTCAGGCACTGGCCCGAGGATGCGCAGAAGCGTTCCTGCGCATCCTCGGGCGGCTCGGCGGAGCGGCCTCGCGCCCCCTGCCGTAACGCTTCAGCCGGCGCTCTGTTCCTCGGCCAGGATGCGGTCCAGAGCCTCGTCGAGGTGGGCGTCGAAGTCGGCGAGCGCACCTTCCTGGCCGAGCGGGACCAGCTTGTCCGTGCGGTCGAGGAAGGCCACCAGCGGGGGCGCCGAGGACCGGAACACCGCTTGGTCACCGCCGACCTGAAGCCGGATCAGCACCTCGCCCAGCACCTCGGAGTCGGCGGGCGCGATATGCACATCGCCCTCCCCGCACGGCCTGCCCACCCCGTCGATCAGCAGCTCACGGCCGAAGGCCCAGGTGACCGGTGCGTCCCCGGGCAGATGGAAGGTGAGCCGCACGGCATACGGATCACAGGTCTCGTAACACAACTCCACGGGGATGCGGAAGGAGAGCTCCTCCGAGACGAGAAAGCTCATCATGACTTCTGCTTGTACGGACTCGCGCATCGCCTACCCCGTCATATGACACCGACTGGCCGGGATTTACCCCTGTAATGGTGGTCAAATCTTGCTGAACGTACACAGCAGATCACAAGGAGTGAGTTTTCAGATACTGATAGCGATCGCCAGAGAGCCCAGATGCCGTCCCACCTCGGCCTGCAACTGCCGGGCGGCGGGCAGCAGCCGGTCGGCCTGGTGGAGGGGGAGCGAGATGGCCATCGTGGCGGCCGTGGTGCCGACCGTGATGGGAATCGCCGCGCACACCGTGCCCAGCGCGTACTCCTGGCGCTCCACCACCGGCTCCATCCGCCGCGTCCGCTCCAGACGCCGCAGCAGCGCATGGCCGTCACGGACGGTGTACGGGGTGATCGCCTGTACGGGGTAGCGGTCGAGGTGGTCACGGCGGACGTTGTCGTCCAGCTGGGAGAGCAGACACTGGCCGATGGCGTGCGCGTGCCCGGTCTCGCGGAAGTCCGCCCACTCCTCGACCGCCGGGACACCCGGTGAGTCGGAGACGCAGACGACCTCGATCTCGCCGTCCCGATACATCGCGTAGTACACCGGCGCACCGATCGAATCCCGCCAGTGGGCGAGGGTGTCGACGACCGCGCTGCGACGTTTCTGCTGCGCTCCACTGCTGCTCAGCCGCTCTGCCGCTTCGCCGAGGAAGAACAACCCCTTGTCACGGCGCAGATAGCCCTCGTGGACCAGGGTGCGCAGCAGGTGGTAGGCGGTGGGCAGCGCGAGGCCGGTCTCGCGGGCCAGTTGTTTGGCGGGGGCGCCGTGTTCGTGTCCGGCGACGCATTCCAGCAGGCGCATCGCACGCTGCACGGAGCCGATGAGCGTGGCCGAGTGCGGCTGTGCGGGGTCGGCCGGTCCGGCCGGCCGCTGCACGGGGGGTGTGCTGGAACATCGTTGGGCGGGGGGTGCGGGATGGTCCGTGGGTGCGGGGGTGGCGTCAAGCGTGGCCAAGGGTCACTCCCGGAGCGCGAGGGGGTCAGCGACTCTAACCGTCTGTCGCCGCTCCTGGTCGGCCCGTGCGCGAAACTTCCCTCCCCCGAGGGAACCGGTGATTCCTGTTACCGGACACCGATTCCCACGGTCGTCACCAGTCGCTCTTCGACGAGGAGTTCGACATGAACTTCCGCACGATGTAGATCAGTCCGCCGACCAGCGCCACGAAGATCAGCGCCTTGAAGAGCAGGTAGGCCAGGAAGCCGACGACGGCGCCGATCAGACCGCCGAACACCGCCAGCGCGATGACCGGCACCGCGATCCACTTCACCCACCACGGCAGACCTGTGAAGATCTCTCGCATTGCCCTGTCCTCCGCTTTCTCGTGCGCTCCGGCACGTAGGTCTCGTGCGTCCCGCACGATGCGATGTCCTGCACCCGATGCTAGAGCCGCGAGGGGGTCGTTCGGGGGCCTGCGATCCCTTGTCCTCCCCTGACCCTTCCCCTAGGGAACCCGGGGGTCCGGGGTCAGGCCTCGGGCGGAGAGAAGACCACCAGAACCCTCAGATCCTCGCTGATGTGATGGAACTTGTGGGCCACCCCGGCGGGCACGTACACGACGCTGCCCCGCGCCACCTGCGTGGTCTCCATGCCGACGGTGATCGAGGCGCGGCCGCTGACGACGAAGTAGACCTCGTCCTGCTTGTGCGGCTGTTGCGGGTCGTGCGAGCCCGCGTCCAGGGCGTAGAGGCCGACGGACATGTTCCGTTCCCGCAGGAACTGCAGGTAGGCCCCTTCGTTGGCGGCGCGCTCCGCCTCCAGTTCGTCCAGCCGGAATGCCTTCATCGCAGTTGTCGCCCTCGCCTCACTATTTGCATCCGATCTCGTCTGTCACGATCAGACACATGAAGAATTTCGTAGTCAAGACGATCGCCAACGCGGGCGCCCTGGCGGTCGCCGTGTGGCTGCTCGACAAGATCACCCTGACCGGCGACAGCACGCCCAAGAAGGTCTGGACGCTGATCCTGGTCGCCCTGGTCTTCGGCCTGGTGAACTTCCTGGTCAAGCCGATCGTGAAGGTCCTGACCTTCCCTCTGTTCATCCTCACGCTCGGCCTGATCACCCTGGTGGTCAACGCGCTGATGCTGCTGCTGACGTCCTGGGTGTGCGACAAGCTGAACCTGAGCTTCCACGTGGAGGGGTTCTGGACCGCCGTCCTTGGCGGACTGATCATCTCGATCGTGTCCTGGGCCCTGAACATGATCCTTCCCGACTCGGACTGAGAATCCGATGACCTACCGCGTCTGCTTCGTCTGCACGGGCAACATCTGCCGTTCCCCGATGGCCGAGTCCGTCTTCCGCGCCCGCGTGGCCGAGGCCGGGCTGGACGACCGCGTCGAGGTCGACAGCGCCGGCACCGGCGGCTGGCACGAGGGCGACGGCGCCGACCCGCGCACCGTCCGCGTCCTCGAGGAGCACGGCTACGACAGCGACCACACCGCCCGCCAGTTCCGGGCGTCCTGGTTCGCCCGCCTCGACCTCGTGATCGCCCTCGACTCGGGCCACCTCAAGGCCCTGCGCCGCCTCGCCTCCACCGAGGAGGACGCCCGCAAGGTGCGGCTGCTGCGCTCCTATGACACGGCCGCCGGAGACGACCTCGACGTACCGGATCCGTACTACGGCGGTCTGGACGGCTTCGAGGAGTGTCTTGAGATGGTGGAGGCGGCGAGCGAGGGCCTGCTCACCGCGGTACGGGACGAAGTGGAGGCAACGGCGTCATGAGCGAGGCGGCCATGGGCGAGGGCACACGCGCGGTGCGCGCAGGGCTGCCCGAGCCGGTCAAGAACGAGCCGACCCTGCCCGGGCCGGTGTTCGCCGCACACTTCCATCTGCCGGGCGAGGTGAGCGGGCCGTACGCCTACGGGCGGGACGAGAACCCGACCTGGACCCATCTGGAGCGTGCCGTCGGTGAGTTGGAGGCGCCCGGCGAAGACGTCGAGACGCTGGTGTTCGCCTCCGGCGTGGCCGCCGTCTCGGCGGTGCTCTTCTCCCAGCTGCGCGCCGGGGACGCGGTCGTGCTGCCGTCCGACGGCTACCAGGTACTCCCCCTGGTCCGCGCCCAGCTGGAGGCGTACGGCATCGAGGTGCGCACCGCGCCGACCGCGGGCGGCGCCCAGCTCGACGTCCTGGACGGGGCGAAGCTGCTGCTGATCGAGTCGCCGTGCAACCCCGGGCTCGACGTGTGTGACATCCGCCGGCTCGCCGAGGCGGCACACGCGCGTGGCGCGCTCGTCGCCGTCGACAACACCCTCGCCACCCCGCTCGGCCAGCGGCCGCTGGCGCTGGGCGCCGACTTCTCCGTGGCCAGCGGCACCAAACAGCTCACCGGGCACGGGGACGTCCTGCTGGGCTACGTCGTCGGACGCGACGCGGCGGCCATGGCCGCCGTGCGCCGCTGGCGCAAGATCATCGGGGCGATCTCCGGGCCGATGGAAGCCTGGCTGGCCCACCGCTCCCTGGCCACCCTCCAGTTGCGGGTGGACCGGCAGAACGCGACCGCACTGCTGCTCGCGGAGGCGCTGCGCGAGCGGCCCGAGGTGACCGGGTTGCGCTACCCGGGGCTGCCCGACGACCCGGCGCACAAGATCGCCTCGCAGCAGATGCGCCGCTACGGCTCGGTGATCTCCTTCACGCTGCCCACGCGCGCGCGTGCCGAGCGCTTTCTCGGGCTGCTGCGGCTGGTCGACGACGCGACGAGCTTCGGCGGGGTGCGCTCCACGGCCGAGCGGCGGCGCCGCTGGGGCGGGGACGACGTACCGGAGGGCTTCATCCGGCTGTCGGTCGGGGCGGAGGATCCAGAGGACCTGGTGGCCGATGTGCTCCGCGCACTCGACGAGTCGGATCGGTGACCGGATTACGGACGCCGTCGCGGGCCCGACTACGTATAACGGACGGTCCGAGCCTCCCCCCTCGTGGCTCGGACCGTCCCGGTTCCCGCGCGCCAAGAACCGCGCGACCAAGGCTAGTTGACTCTGCGTCAGTGTCCAATCACTGTAGCGGCAGAGACCTATCGACTTATTTATACTTAGGGACCTGTCCGGGGGTCGGCGCAAGGACAGGGGGAAGGGGAGGGCGTGCCATGGATCTGGCCTTGCTGCGCACCTTCGTGACCGTGCACCGGGCAGGCTCCTTCACCCGCGCCGCCGCCCTGCTCGGGCTCTCGCAGCCGGCCGTGACGTCCCAGATCCGGACCCTGGAACGGCAGTTGGGCCGCCCTCTCTTCCTGCGGCAGGCCCGTGGGGTGACCCCCACGACCATCGGCGACGAACTCGCCCACAAGGCCGCCCCGCATCTCGACGCCCTCGTGGAGATAGCGGAGCGCGGCCTCGACGACGAATCCTCGGTGCGCACCCTGCACCTCGCGGGTCCGCCCGAGTTCACCGCCGAACGCGCCCTGCCCGCCCTCACCGAACTCGCCGGCGACGACGGCCAGGGTTTCGCACTGCGCGCCTCGTTCGGGAACGCCGAGGAGACTCTGGAGGGGCTGTCCGCCGGACACCATGACCTGGCCATCAGTACGGCCCGGCCGCGCGGCGCCCTGCTCACCGCCACCGCGCTCTGCGACGAGGAGCACGTACTGGTCGCCGCTCCGCGCTGGGCGGAGGAGATCGGCACCGGGACGGTGCGCGACAAGGGCGCGCCCGCTCTGGAGAACCTGCCCGTCGTCGAGGTGCATGAGTCGCTGCCGTTCGTCTCGCGCTATTGGGGCTCCGTGTTCGACACCCGCCCGGCCGCCTCCGGCACGGTCGTGGTGCCCGATCTGCGCGCGGTCCTCGCCTGTACGGTCGCCGGCGCCGGCCTCGCGGTACTGCCCCGCTATCTGTGCGCCATCGCTCTGGAACGCGGTGAGGTCATGGCGCTGCACGAACCCGCGGTGCCGCCGCTGCGGACGTACTTCCTGGTCGTGCGTACCGGCACGCTCGCCATGCCGCATGTGGCGCGGGCGCACGAGTGGCTCCACCACGCGGCCGTGGACTGGGGCTGAGCGGGTTGTCCAGGTTCACACGGTGCGGCCGCCCGGTGGCGCTTCGCGATGTTTCACGTGGAACCAGCTGGGCCACATTTCTCCCATGACCGTCCGACCCGTGGTCAAGCGCACCGCACGCGCCGTTCTCCTGGACGGCGACGACCTGATCCTGATCAAGCGCACCAAGCCAGGTGTCGATCCCTACTGGGTCACGCCCGGTGGCGGGGTCGAACCGGAGGACACCACCGTCGTCGACGCCCTGCACCGCGAGGTGCACGAGGAACTCGGCGCCAAGATCACCGATGTCGTGCCCTGCTTCGTGGACACCGTGGAGCACATCGGCGACAACGGCAGCGCGACCGGTGTGAAGGTGCAGCACTTCTTCGTCTGCCGACTGGAGTCCATGGACCCGGCGCTACGGCACGGTCCCGAGGTCGACGAGCCCACGGGCGAGTACGAGATCGTGCGTGTCCCCTTCACCCGCGTCGGGATCGCCTCCGTGCACCTCGTACCGCTGTCCCTGCGGCACTATCTGGACGGCAACATCGAGGGCGTACGGGCCATGCACGCTCCCGACCTCGGCTGACGGCTCAGTCGCCGACGACGACCAGTTCCTCGACCGAGTCGTGCCGGATGCGGTGCCCGGGGATGCCCACGTCCCGCAGCGCGTGCACCCCGTTGCGGATCATGCCGGGCGGTCCCGAGAGATAGCCGTCGTACTCGGTCCACGGGCCGTAGGCACGGATGGCGTCAGGGAGCTGGAGGTGCGCGTGCTGGTCGACGATCGCGCGCACCGCGAGCCAGGGATGGTTCTGCTGGAGCCGGAGCAGGGTGCCGATGTCGTACAGGTCGTGGTCGGTGCGGGCGCCGTAGAACAACTCGACCGGGCGGCGCGAGCCACGTTCGGCGATGTCCTCGACCAGTGCCTTGATGGGGGCGATACCGGTGCCTCCGCCCAGGCAGAGCAGTCCGTTGTCCCTCGTGTGGTCGACCGTCATCGATCCGCCGGGCGGGCCGAGGCGGACGATGTCGCCGGGACGGGCACGGTGCACCAGCGCGTTGGAGACCCAGCCCGCCGGAACGGCCTTCACATGGAACGTGAGCAGACCGTCCGAACGGGGCGCCGAGGCGAAGGAGTAGTGCCGCCAGACCCGCGGCCACCAGGGCGTCTCCATGCTCGCGTACTGCCCCGCGAGAAAGGGGTACGGCTGGTTTGGGCGGACCGTGAGAACCGCGACGTCCGCGGTCCTGAGGTCGTGCGCGACGACCTCCGCGTGCCACCAGGCCGGTGCGCGCAGCTCGTCCGCCGCGGCAGCGTCGATCATGACCTGGGACATCGTCGTGTACGCCCGTACCCAGGCCGCCTCCGTCTCCGGGTCCCAGATGGCGGAGGCGTACTTGCTCAGCGCGCCGATGAGGCATTCACCGACGGCCGGGTAGTGCCCGGCGTGGGTGCCGTACTTGCGATGGCCGCGCCCCAGGTTCCGGAGGTACTCGACCAGGACGGGCGTGTTGTCGATGTGCTCGGCGGCGGTGAGCAGCGCCTTCAGCAGCCGGTCGCGCTGGGTGTCCATCGCGGCCGGGAACAACGAGCGCAGTTCGGGGTGACGGACGAAGAGCAGTGCGTAGAAGTACGAGGTGACCTTGTCGGCGATGGGACCGACCTCGGCCATGGTGCCGCGGATGCGGACCGCGTCCGGGGAGGCGGCCGGCGGCGCCTGCACGCTGCGCTGAGGGGGGACGCGCTGCCCGCTGTACGGGGCCTGGGCGGCTTCCTGGGGGCGTCCCGGCGCCGGCGTCGGCCGTATTCGCTCCTGGGGCTCCGTGGGAGCGGGACGGCCGCCCTGAGGCGTCTCCTGCCAGCCGGCCGGCGACACGACCGGAGGCTCGGCGGCGGGCTCGACCGGAGGCTGGAAGGGGGGCGGCGTGAACCAGTTGCCCCCCTCGTTGCCCGCCGACGTGGTGGTCGGAGCGTCCATGGTGTGCCTCGCCTCGAACATCTTTCGGTCGGTCTGCGTGCTTCCTCGCTCGGAAGGTGCTTGCTTTCCCCCGCTGGCGGCCAGCTCTTCCCGGTCCGGCCCGTGGCCGACGGCCACATTGAACCCATGCTCCCCTCGCGTACGGACAAGTAAGGCGAGAGTGTGACAAGGGCCGCAGTCACTCCAGCCGGAGCGGCACGCCCCGGACGGGAACCGGAGTCGACCCTACCGGCCGCCGCTCCGCACACAAGTCCGCCTTGCCGCCTCCGTGAATCCAACAACGGGCGAACCATCGATTCCCTCAATTACCGGGCGGCGCGCGCCAATTCATAGGCATCTCATAGATCCCGGCCCGTGTAGGAGTGCGTCGCGAGTCCGGCGAGATGTCCGTCCGCATTGACCGCGACAGACACCGGAACCGCGGCGAACAAATCCCTGTCCGACATCGAATCGCCGTAGGCGACACAGTCCGCTCGAACGACCCCGAGCCGCTCGCACAAGCGGTCCGCGATGGTCACCTTGGCCGCGGCGCTGAGCACTCCGGCCGGATCCACCGGCTCGGCGAACGGCACCGCCGGAAAGCGTGATCCGAAAGCGGCATGGGCTCCCCAGTCCAGCAGTCGTTCCACGAAGAACGAGGGCGAGAGCGAGATCACCGCGCAGTAGTCCCCCGATTCCCTGATCTCGGCCCAGACGTCCCGAATGCGGGCCAGCCACGGCGCACCGTCGAATGCCGCCGCCACATGTGCTTCGGTCAGCTCCGACCAGAGGTCGTACACCCGTGCCGCATACTCCGGCGGATCTATCCGTCCCGCCGAAATCGCCCGATCAAGCTCCATCGTCTGGGTTTCCAGGCCGAGTTGACGGGAGATCTCCACAGGTGCGGTCGAGCCGTGGAGCAATGTGCCGTCAAGATCGAAGAAATGAAGTCTCGCCATGAGCCAGAGGCTAGTGGCGAGCGGTCACCGCTCCTCGTGGAGGTCTCGGATCGGACGGTGGCCGTCGGGCGATGTTTCACGTGAAACGTCCCTCGTCTGTCCAGGGGCTGTGCTCAGGGCTACGGCATGGCCAAAAGCACGTGTGTCCACCTCGAAACAGGTGGACGCCAGGGGTGCCGGTCGGACAGCCTGACCTGCGTGCCCACTCCTTCCGTCGCCGCTCTGCCCATTCGCCGACTGACGCCACGCGATCTCACCGCCTGCGCCGACTTGTCCGAGGATCGGGGGTGGCCGCGTGAGGAACACAAGTGGCGTTTCCTTCTCACGGCCGGGAAGGGGTACGGCATCGACGACCCCGCCGGGGGTCTGGTCGCCGCCTGTGTCCTCACGGAGTACGGCCCGGGGGAACGCCCGGATCTCGGCGCGATCGGCATGGTCCTGGTCGCCGAACGGCATGCCCGGCAGGGCATCGGACGCCGGCTGATGCGGCACATCGCCTCAGCGACGGGGACGACTCCCCTGACTCTGTACGCGACGCCGTACGGCCGTCCGCTCTACGAGGAGCTGGGGTTCAAGACCACGGGACGCTCGGAGATGCTGTCCGGGCCCTTCACACCGGGCGGGCCCGAGCCCCGGGTGGCTACACGAGCGGCCACCGCGGAGGACCTCGGCTCCATCATCAGGCTGGACGAGGAGGTGTTCGGAGCCGACCGCACCCCGCTCATCACCCGGCTGCCCGCGTTCTCGGACCGGCTGCGTGTGGCCGTGGACGACGGCCGGATCGTCGGATACGCGGCCGCCTGGCCCAACATGGACACCCATGTCGTCGGTCCGCTGATCGCCCGCGACACGGAGACCGCGAAGTCCCTCATCGCCTCGCTCGCCGCCCACACCGACCGCCCGCTCCGTACCGACATCGACGTCCGGCACGAGGAACTGCTGGCGTGGGCGAAGGAGCGCGGCCTGGCCTCCGTCGCCGTGAACTCCGTCATGGTGTACGGCATCACGGAGCTGCCGGGTGACTGGACACGGCGGTTCGCGCCGCTGACCGTGGCGGCGGGCTGAAGACTCCTCGGTACCCAAAACGCCGGCTCCCTCGGGGGAGCCGGCGTTCCGTGTTGAGCGGGGTGCTGTCAGACGAGTGCCTGTACGGCGACGGTGGCGAAGCCGTGGTCCTGGTCGGGCGCGCCGCCGCCGATACCGACCGCCCCGATCAGCCGACCGTCGCGGTGGACGGGGACACCGCCCGCGATGAACAGCAGCGGCCGGTCGAGCGCCGTGGGCAGGGTGTGGAAGAGGCCCCCGGGCTGGACGGCGTCGACGAGGTCGGCGGTGGGGGCGTCGAGCTGGAGCGCCGTGTAGGCCTTGCGGGTGCTGGTCTCACCCGAGATCAGCACGGCGCGGTCGTCACGCCGGAAGGCCAGCAGATGGCCTCCGGCGTCCAGGACGGTGACGCTGACGGTGACCCCGGCGGCCTCGGCGGCGATCCGGGCCGCGGTGACCAGGAGTTCGGCGTCCTGGGTGGTGAGGGGGGCTACGGCGGTGGTGCTCATGGTTCTCCTTGGACGGTGCTGAGGTGCGGTGAGCGGCTTGGGCGGGTCAGTGGTGGACCGGCGCCGGCTGCCCGGCGGGGGTGCCGCCCGTGACCACGGCGCTCGGGGCGCTGTCACGGCGCTCCAGCGCGGCCGACAGGACGGCGAGGACGAGGGCGGCCGCGGCGAGGGCGGCGCCGACCCAGTTGGGGGAGGTGTAGCCGAAGCCGGCGGTGATCACGATGCCGCCGAGCCAGGCGGACAGGGCGTTACCGAGGTTGAAGGCGCCGATGTTCACGGCCGAGGCCAGGGTGGGAGCGCCGTGCGCCTGGTCGAGGACGCGCTTCTGGAGCGGCGGGACGGTCGCGAAGCCCAGGGCGCCGATCAGGGCGACGGTCACGGCGGCCGCGATCTTGTTGTGTGCGGTGAACGTGAAGAGGGCGAGTACGACGGCCAGGGCGCCGAGCGACACGTACAGCATGGGCATCAGGGCGCGGTCGGCGAACTTGCCGCCGATGAGGTTGCCGCCGACCATGCCGAGGCCGAAGAGGACCAGCAGCCAGGTGACGGAGCCGTCGGCGAAGCCGGCGACGTGGGTCATCATCGGCGCGATGTAGGTGATGGCGGCGAAGACCCCGCCGAAGCCGAGGACGGTCATCGCCATGGCGAGCAGGACCTGGGCGTTCCTGAACGCGGCCAGCTCGTGCCGCAGGTGCACGCCTTCCGGCTTGGGCAGCTCGGGGACCAGTTTGGCGATACCGGCCAGGCCGACGACACCGAGGGCGGCGACGACGGCGAAGGTGACACGCCAGCCGACGTGCTGGCCGACCAGGGTGCCGAGCGGGACGCCGACGACGTTGGCGACGGTGAGGCCGGTGAACATCATCGCGATGGCCCCGGCCTTCTTGCTCGGGGCGACCAGCTCGGCCGCCACGACCGAGCCGATGCCGAAGAAGGCACCGTGCGCGAGGGAGGCGACCACACGGCCGATCAGCATGACGGCGAAGGTGGGGGCCACGGCGGACAGCAGGTTGCCGGCGATGAACAGGCCCATCAGCAGCATCAGCATCCGCTTGCGCGGGATCTTCGTGCCCAGGGCGGTCATCAGCGGGGCGCCGGCCACCACGCCGAGCGCGTAGCCGGTCACAAGGAGGCCGGCGGTGGGGATGGAGACCCCGAAGTCACCCGCGACCTCGGGCAGCAAGCCCATGATCACGAACTCGGTGGTGCCGATTCCGAAGGCCCCGATCGCGAGGGCCAGAAGCGCGAGAGGCATGGGGGACAACCTTCCCAGACGATTGCAGGTGCGCTTAACGTGCGTCCACAATAGTTGCAGACGCGGGATATATGCAACCGAGGGATATTGCGAACCTGCCCTATCCTGGATCCAGCCGCTCCGGGACGGAGGAAAACGCCAATGACAGCGACTGACCCCGCGCTCACCGCCCTCGCCCAGGGCTGGTGCGCCCTCTCCCTGCTGCACGGGAGGATCGAGGCGCACATCGAGCGCGCCCTGCAGGCGAAGCACGACCTCAGCGTCCGCGAGTACTCCCTGCTCGACGTCCTCAGCAGGCAGCACGACGACGAAGGGGGCCATCTGCAGATGAAGCAGGTCGCCGACGCGGTCGTCCTCAGCCAGAGCGCCACCACCCGACTGGTGACCCGCCTTGAGGACCGAGGCCTCCTGGAGCGCTACCTCTGCCCGACCGACCGGCGGGGCATCTACACGAACGTCACCGAGGACGGGCTGCGACTGCTCGAAGAGGCACGCCCCACCAATGACTCGGCACTGCGCGAGGCGCTCGACGAGGCGGCCAGAAACCCCGAGCTCGCTCCCCTTGTCCGGGTCGTGGAGTCGCTCAACGTGCCCGCATAGGCTGCGAGCATGGGAGATCTCGAAATCCGTGCTGCTGTCGCCGCCGACATACCGGCCATCGTCGGCATGCTCGCCGACGACCCGCTCGGCGCCCGGCGCGAGTCACCGGACGACCTCGCGCCCTACCTGGACGCCTTGGAGCGGCTCAGCGCCGATCCCAACCAGCGACTCGTCGTCGCCGTACGCGAGGGCCGTGTCGTGGGCACGCTCCAGCTCACGGTCATCCCCGGGCTCTCCAGGCGCGGCGCCACCCGGTCGATCATCGAAGGGGTACGGATCCACGCCGATGAGCGCGGCAGCGGGCTGGGCACCCGGTTCATCAAGTGGGCGATCGACGAATCCCGCCGCCAGGGCTGCCAGTTGGTGCAACTGACATCGGACAAGTCACGTACCGATGCCCACCGTTTCTACGAGCGGCTCGGCTTCACCGCCTCACACACGGGCTTCAAGCTCGAAATCTGAACAGCGTGGGGTGGCGGTGTTTCACGTGAAACACCGCCACCCCCCCCCCCGCGGCCGGCAGCCCATACCCCCCCACCCCACCGGGGCCACCCCCCCCGGCCCCCGAGCCCTCTCGGCGTTCCGCGGGCCCGGGAACACCA
>NZ_JBIWOA010000020.1:0-86730 GCF_044767525.1 Streptomyces sp. NPDC101234
GGGGGCGCCGTGGAGCTGTCTCTGTCTTTGCAATTCGGGGTGGGCGCTCCGCCGCTTGGGGGCGCCCCCCGGGGGGGGGGGGGGGGCGCCGGGCGGGGGGGGGGGGGGGGGGGGCGCCCCCCCCCCCCCCCCACGGCGGAGTCGGCTCAGGTGAGCGTCAGGGTGAGGACTCCGGAGTACGACCCCGGAGGCGTGAACGCCGGTACGTCCAGGGAGAGTCCGGCGTCGACGGTGAACTGGCCGCCGGTGAGCGTGCCGTCCGGGGTCGACGCGAGGGTCGCTCCGGAACTGCCGACGGTGCCCGCGGAGCCTGCCGTGCAGGTGCTGGGGCTGCCCGACTTGGTCGCGCAGGCGGGGGTCCAGCTGAGCTTGCCCGCGTCGATCTTGGCACCGGGTCCGGTGAAGTCGGTGACCTTGCCGGTGAGCGACCAGCCGGCCGGCCCGCCACGGAAGTCCTTGACGGTGACGGTCTGCAGATTGCCCGTGGACGCCCCGCCCTGACCGAAGTCGACCGCCGACAGCGCGACGGAGTCCCCGGCCTGGGACATGGACAGGGTCCCCGCCTTGACGGTGGTGGTCAGCTTCTGGCTCCCGGCCGGCACGGGGGTCGTGTCGTTCACGACGTACGCGGCGGGCCCGGCCCCCAGGGAGTCGCTCCACGCACTCCCCTCGTACGCCACGATCCCGGTCGTCGTCTTGTCGTTGACGGTGATCGGAGCGCTGAAGGAACCGTCGGTGCCCGCGGTGGCGGTCGCCGTGTCCGCGGTCTGGCTGCTGCCCGACCGCCCGGCCAGCGTCACGGTCGCGCCCGGCGTGAAGTTCTGGCCGCTGACGGTCACGCTGTCACCGGGGTTCCCGGAGGCCGAACTCAGGCTGATGGCACGGTTGTTGACCGGGGTGGTGGCGGTCGCCGTGACGGTCTCCGACACCGGTGCGGGCGGGTTGGTGACCGTGCAGGGGGTGTCCAGCTCCAGGATGTAGCTGGTGTGGATGTTGTAGTCACCGGGCGAGAGCGTGATGGCACCCGGCGAGGTGACGGTGAACGTCCCGGTCATCGAGAACGACGGGAAGGTCCCGTACCCCGGCACCGGATCGTTCTTCTTCGGCCCGGCGACCGTGACGTCCCCGGTCTGCGCGCCACCCAGCGTCACCTTCCCCGTCGGCGTCATGATGTCGGCCGGCAGGGCGAGGGCGGTGGGGTTGTTGGCGGCGGGCGTGACCACGGTGTAGGTCACGGTGACCGTGTCGCCGACCTTGGGGCTGGTGTTGTCCACCGAGATGTTGGCGGTGGTGGTGCCGTCGATCGGCGGGAGGCCCGCGACGGCGGGCGGGATGCAGTGCGTGGCGAAGTCGACGTTCGTCCCGGCGGCACCGGCCGGACAGGCCAGCGCGCCGCCCGCCGTGACCGCGAGCGCGGTCGCCCCGAACAGTGAGATCAAGCGCCACCGTCGGGATCTTCGTGATCTTGGGGGTGAACCCATGGAAGCCCCCTCCTGAGGGTTGCGGGCGCAGCGGCTCCTCTGCGCCGACAGGGGGCCATTGATGTGGAGGGCGCGTGAGAAGTCAATGGAGATGCCGCAGAAACCTGACGGTTCATCAGCTTCTGCGGCATCCGGAACGAACCCGTCAGCCGGACCGGTCAGAAGACGAAGGGTCCGGGTGACTGGGCGGCGCTGGACGTACAGGTGACGGTGACACCGAAGATGACCATCTTCAGCGAGCCGCCGTAGAAGTCGAGGCTGTCACCGGAGGCCACGGTACCGGGGAGCGGGCCGACGGTGACCGCGGAGCCGGCGGCCATGGCCGGGTTCACGGTGCCGCTGAAGGTCCGGGTGGCACCGGTGGAGTTGGCCATGGTCAGCGTGGAGGCGATGGAGTTCGCCGACAGGGCGAGCGGGGTGGTGATCGCGCTGGAGGTGAGCGTGAGGGTGGCGCTCGTGCCGCTCTGGGTCGCGGTGAGGGTGGCCGCGCCGCCGCCGAAGATGCCGCAGCTGGCGGTGACGGTCGCGGTGGTGGGGGTGACGGCGGCGGCCGATGGCGCGAAGGCCAGCGCCGTGGCGGCGAGGGCTCCCGCCGCGAGTGCCGCACCGGTGGTGATTCGCTTCATGGGGACAGTGCTCCCTTCCCGTTGCACGTTGCCTGGGAATGCCATGTGGGGATGGCGACGACCCCGGTCCGGGTGGATGCGGGCACACCGCGGGGCGCCGAATCCGACGGCCCGTCCGAATCTGACGGTCCGTCGGAACGTACGGTCCCATTGACACGCGAGAGACTCGGACCGACAAGGTTGAATTCCGGCCTACTGTCTGCGACGCCTGGCCGAGGGGGTGGGTGCGGGTTGCGACGGCGGTGCGGGTGCGGGTGCGCGGGGGCCGGTCGCGCAGTTCCCCGCGCCCCTTGAGGTGGGACGGCCGAAGCCGGCTGCCGAGCGGGGCCATTCGCCGGAGGGGTGGTTGCGGCGGGGCGGGGGGGCTGGTCGCGCCCCTTGCGGTGGGATCAGTCAGCGCCCCTTCAGGGACGCCGGGAACTGCGCGAGCAACCACGACGGCGCCGCACCCGCCCATCCACCCCGCCCACCCAAGTCAACGAACCCCCGCCCCTCACCCGACGGAGTCAAGCAACCCCTCGCCTCTCCGGCGACCGGGTCGGGTGGGTGGGCAAGGTCAGGCGGGGACAGTGAGCCGCACTTCGCCGTCCGGCCCCGCCAGCAGCACCGGCGTCCCCGGCCCCCCAAGATCCCGCACCGCGGCAACATCCTCCGCACAAACCCCGTCGGCCCCCGTCACGACCGCCGCCGCCTCCAGCGACTCCGCCCCCGACGCCACCGCCATCGCCACCGCCGTCCGCAGCGCGCTCAGCTTCAGCGAGGCCAGTTCGACGGTCCCCGCCACATACGTACGGCCCGTCGAGTCCCGTACGGCCGCCCCCTCGGGCACCCCGTTGCGGGCCCGGGCCGAGCGGGCCAGGGTGACGATCTTGCGGTCCTCGGGATCAAGCGCGTTGCTGTCGGTCATACCCCGAGCATACGAACCGCGCGCTTGACTCGGTCAACCCGGTTCACGACCGGTCCAGCCGCAGTCGCTCCGCTCTCGGCAGGCCGGCGACGACGAGGTCGTACGAGTCCTCGATCAGCTCTTTCACCAACCGGTCGGGGAGGTCGCTGTCCACGGTCACGGTGTTCCAGTGCCGCTTGTTCATGTGATATCCCGGCGCGATCAGCCCCTCGTGCTCGCCGCGCAGCCGCACCGCGTCCTCGGGGTCGCACTTGAGGTTGACCTTGAGGGGCCTGCCGTCCATCCAGCTCAGCGCGAACATCTTGCCGAGCACCTTGAAGACGGAGATGTCCGGGTTGAAGGGGAAGTCCTCCTCGGCCGCATTGAAGGAGAGGCAGAAGGCGCGGAGTTGGGCCGGGGTCACTCGGAGGTCTCCTCCGCGTCCTCGGCCGCGGGCACCGGCTCCACCAGCACCGTCACGATCTTGTTCCGGCGTCCGGCGGCCGCCTCGGCGGTCAGCGCCAGCTTGCGGCCGTCCGGGAGTTCCACCTGTGCGGAGGCACCGGCGATGGGTACCCGGCCGAGCGCCTTGGCGAGCAGTCCGCCGACGGTCTCCACGTCCTCGTCGTCGTACTCCTCCAGGCCGTACAGCTCGCCGAGGTCCGTGATGTCGAGGCGGGCGGTGACCCGGTGGCGGTCGTCGCCGAGGTCGGTGACGGGCGGGAGTTCCCGGTCGTACTCGTCGGTGATCTCGCCGACGATCTCCTCCAGGATGTCCTCGATGGTGACGATCCCGGCCGTGCCGCCGTACTCGTCGATGACGACGGCGACGTGGTTGTGCTCCTTCTGCATCTCGCGCAGCAGGTCGCCGGCGTTCTTGGTGTCGGGCACGAAGAACGCGGGCCGCATGGCGGTGGAGACCAGGTCGGACTCCGCGTCCCGGCTGATGTGCGTCTTGCGGACCAGGTCCTTCAGATACACGATCCCGACGATGTCGTCCTCGCTCTCCCCGGCGACGGGTATCCGCGAGAAACCCGAGCGCAGCGCGAGGGTGAGGGCCTGGCGGATGGTCTTGTAGCGCTCGATGACGACGAGGTCGGTGCGCGGGACCATGACCTCCCGGACCAGCGTGTCACCCAGCTCGAAGACCGAGTGCACCATACGGCGCTCCTCGTCCTCGATCAGCGACTCCTGCTCGGCGAGGTCGACCAGGGCCCGCAGTTCGGCCTCGGAGGCGAACGGGCCGCGCCTGAAGCCCTTGCCGGGGGTGAGCGCGTTGCCGAGGAGGATGAGCAGGTAGGGGATCGGGCCCATGACGCGGGCCAGCGGCAGCAGCACGTACGCGGCGGCCGTGGCCGTGTTCAGCGGGTGCTGGCGGCCGATGGTGCGCGGGGAGACGCCGACGGCGACGTACGACACCAGCACCATCACGCCGATCGCGGCGAGCAGCGCCTGCCAGGTGGTGGGGATCTCCTCCAGGCAGGCGTAGGTGACCAGGGCCGCGGCGGCCATCTCGCAGGCGACGCGGACCAGCAGCGCCACATTGAGGTAGCGGGTGGGGTCGGCGGCGACCTGGGCGAGCTTGGCGCTGCCGCGCCGCCCGGACTTCACGGCCTCCTCGGCGCGGAAGCTGGAGACACGGGCGATACCGGCCTCGGCGCAGGCGGCCAGCCAGGCGACGACGACCAGCGCGATCGCGCCGAGGACGATCTGCGGACTCATACGAATACGACCCGGCCGCTTACGAGACCGTCGGCGCCGGGGACGGGCCGGTCAGGCCCTGCTCCGACCGCCAGCCGTCCACGATGGCCGCCTGAAGGCCGAACATCTCGGCCTTCTCGTCGGGCTCCTCGTGGTCGTAGCCGAGCAGGTGCAGCACTCCATGGACGGTGAGCAGCTGGAGCTCCTCGTCCATGGAGTGCTGGGTCTCGGCCTCGGCGCCCTGCTTGGCGGCGACCTCCGGGCAGAGCACGATGTCGCCGAGCAGCCCCTGCGGGGGCTCCTCCTCGTCCTTCGACGGCGGCCGCAGCTCGTCCATCGGGAAGGACATCACATCGGTCGGACCCGGCAGGTCCATCCACTGGATGTGCAGCTGCTCCATGGCGTCGGCGTCCACGACGATCACCGAGAGCTCGGAGAGCGGGTGGATGCGCATCCGTGCGAGTGCGTAGCGGGCGATGTCGAGGATCGCCTGCTCGTCGACCTCGGTTCCGGACTCGTTGTTGACGTCGATCGACATGGCGCTGTGCTTGTCTACTTCCCCTTGTGCCCGGCCTTCGAGCGGCCGCCCTGGTGGGCGCCGTTCTCCGTGCCGTGCTTGCTGTCGTACTTCTCGTACGCGTCGACGATACGGCCCACCAGCTTGTGCCGTACGACATCGTGGGACGTGAGACGGGAGAAGTGCACGTCCTCCAGGCCCTCCAGGATGTCCTGCACCTGGCGCAGACCGGACTTGGTCCCGTTGGGCAGGTCGACCTGGGTGACGTCACCCGTGATCACGATCTTCGATTCGAAGCCGAGCCGGGTGAGGAACATCTTCATCTGCTCGGGCGAGGTGTTCTGGGCCTCGTCGAGAATGATGAAGGCGTCGTTGAGGGTGCGGCCTCGCATGTAGGCGAGGGGGGCCACCTCGATCGTCCCGGCCGCCATCAGGCGCGGGATCGAGTCCGGGTCGAGCATGTCGTGCAGCGCGTCGTACAACGGCCGCAGGTAGGGGTCGATCTTCTCGTAGAGCGTGCCGGGCAGGAAGCCCAGCCGCTCGCCCGCCTCCACGGCCGGCCGGGTCAGGATGATGCGGTTGACCTGCTTGGACTGCAGGGCCTGCACCGCCTTGGCCATGGCCAGATACGTCTTTCCGGTACCGGCGGGGCCGATGCCGAAGACGATCGTGTGCTTGTCGATCGCGTCGACGTACCGCTTCTGGTTCAGGGTCTTGGGGCGGATGGTGCGGCCGCGCGAGGACAGGATGTTCTGGGTCAGAACCTGGGCCGGGGTCTCCTCCGCGCCCTCCCCGTTCTCACTCGCCCGCAGCATGGCGATCGAGCGTTCCACTGCGTCCTCCGTCATCGGCTGTCCGGTGCGGAGCACCAGCATCATCTCGTCGAACAGGCGCTGGACGAGGGCGACTTCGTGCGCGTCGCCGACCGCGCTGATCTCATTGCCCCGGACGTGTATGTCGGCCGCCGGGAAGGCCTTCTCGATCACGCGCAGCAGGGAGTCGCCGGATCCCAGCACGGTGACCATGGGGTGCTGGGCGGGAACCTCGAACTGAGCTCGGGCCTGCTGCTGCGCGGGAGAGTGAGCTGTGGGTGTCTGAGTCATGGGCCGGCGCTTAAGGCCTGCGGTTCCTCCTCTTCACGGCCGCGTAGCTGAGGGCGGCCTCGCGGTATCAAGCGTACGACGCGGGACTGACAACGCCGTAGGCCTTTTCGCAGTGGAAGGCGCCCCCGGTGAAACGGTGAGCCCTGCATGCGCTCCCGCACGCCGGGGCAGAATCCGGGCCGTCACTGCCATCACGTGGCCGGAGGGGCCGCGTCCGCTCCACGTCACCTGTCCGTACAGAAAGCAGGTAGCCGTGCAGCTGCGTCTGCCCACGTCGGTGTCCGAGGCCCGGGAATGTCTGGCCGAGGGGGCGATACCCGTCGGCGGGGCGACCCTCGTGTGGGCCGCGTGGCAGCGGGACGGCTTCCCGGAACAGGCGGTGTCCCTGCGGGGGGTGCCGGAGGCGACGGTCATCGGGGACGGGGTGCTGGGCGGCGCGGTGCTGCTCCACCAGGTCGACGAGCGTGTTCCGGAGCTGCTGCGGAGGGCGGCGAAGGGTGTCGGTACGGGTGCGGTGCGCCGCGCGGCGACGGTGGGCGGGAACATCGCCGGGTCGACCCTGCGGGATCTGTTGCCGGCGGCGATCGTGCTGGACGCGCGGGCCGATGTGCTCACGGCGGACGGTGTGTACGAGGTGGACCTGACCGAGGTGCAGGCCAAGTCGCCGGTGCTGCTGGCGCTGCGCTGGCGGGAGCCGGTGAAGGGCGCCTACGTGAAGGTCGCCGATCCGGCGGGCGGAGAGGTCCCGACGATCGCCGCGGCGGCGGTGGACACGGAGGGTGTGCTGCGGGTCGCGGTGCGGGAGGGGTATGCGGTGAGCAGCGGTGAGGTGGGCGCCGACGGGGGTGAGCTGGAGGAACTGTTCGCCGGGGCGTTGTCGGGGGTGTCGGAGGCGGGGCGGGAACTGGTGCGGGAGCAGGTTGCCAAGGTGCACGGGGAGTAGGTGGGGCGGTGTCGGTTCGTCGTCGGCTGCGGGCCGGTGGGGGCTGATCGCGCAGCTCCTCCCCCGGCGCCGGTAAGCGACACCCCCCGCCCTCACCCCGCCCGGCCGAACCCGATCGTCGGTACTGCTCTCCGCAGGGGCCACGGCCGCACCAGTTCCTCCCCCGGCACCAGGCCCTCCAGGAACGCGTACCGCCGCAGTGCCGCCGGATCCTGGCCTTCCACGGACTGGACCTTGCGCCACCACGCCCCGATCTCCGACCACCCGGGAGCGGACAGGGAGCCGCCGAACTCCTGCACCGAGAGCGCCGCGGTGAGGCCGGCGAAGGCCAGGCGGTCGGCGAGCGGCCAGTCGGCGAGCGTGCCGGTGACGAAACCGGCGACGAAGACATCGCCCGCGCCGGTCGGGTCGAGGGCCTCCACGGCGATCGCCGGGACCTCCGCGGACTCGCCGGTGCGGCCGTCGACCGCGTACGCCCCGTCCGCCCCGAGGGTGACCACGGCGAGGGGCACGTACTCGGCGAGGGCGTGGGCCGCGGCGCGCGGGCAGTCGGAGCGGGTGTACCGCATCGCCTCCGCCGCGTTCGGCAGGAACGCCTCGCAGTGTTCGAGGTCGGCGAGGCCGGCCAGATCCCACGCCCCGGTGTCGTCCCAGCCGACGTCGCCGAAGATCCGGGTCCCCTCGGCGGCGGCCTTGGCGATCCACGGGTTGCGTTCGCCGGGCGTGAGGGAGGCGACCGCGGCGCGGGCCCGGGCGGGGTGCCCGGGCGCGTTCTGCTGGCGGAACAGCGTGTCGGCGGGCGGCTCGTGCCCGTGCGACACCATGGTCCGCTCCCCCTCGTAGGCCATGGAGACGGTGACCGGGGAGTGCCAGCCGCGTACGGTCCGCGACGGGGAGAGGTCGATGCCCTCGCCCTGGGCGAGCGTGTCCCAGCAGTACTCGCCGTAGTGGTCGTCGCCGAAGGCCGCCGCGAGGGAGGTCTTCAGCCCCAGGCGGGCGAGGGCGGTGGCCATGTTGGCGATGCCGCCGGGGCTGGAGCCCATGCCCCGGGCCCAGGACTCGGTGCCGCGCACCGGCGCGGAGCCGAGGCCGGTGAAGATGATGTCGAGGAAGACGGTGCCGGTGAGGTAGACGTCCCAGGGCGGATCGTCCGGCGTGCGCAGGCCGGCCAGCGGGTCGACCTGGGCCGGGCAGTGCGGTTCTGTTGCTGCTCCGATGTCGTCGTCGAGGTACTCCGGTTCCTCTCCGGCGAACGCGTTGGACGCGGTCACGGTGCGCTCCCTGACGTGGTGCGGATCCGGCAAGTGTGCACCATGTCACGGCAGAGGCGGCCGCCCCCGCCGTGCGACCGCCCGAACGAGCGTCCCTTCCGGCGCCGCTACCAGCGCGGTACCGCCGGTGTCGGCCACCCCGGCTCGGCCACCCGCATCGCGGCCGCGTCGTCGCGGTCGCGGAGCGTCCCGTCGTCGTCCAGCCAGCGCCGGTGCAGCCGCCGTAGCCGCTCGTGGTCGAGTTCGACGCCGAGGCCGGGCTCGTCGGAGACGGTGACCCGGCCGCCGTCGAAGGTGAGCCGTTCGGTGAGGACGTCCTCGGACTGCCAGGGGTAGTGCGAGTCGCAGGCGTGGTGGAGGTCCGGGACGGTCGCGGCGACGTGGGTCATCGCGGCGAGGCTGATCCCGAGGTGGGTGTTGGAGTGCATGGAGACGCCGACGCCGAAGGTCCGGCAGACGGCGGCCAGTTCCCGGGTGTTGCGCAGCCCGCCCCAGTAGTGGTGGTCGGAGAGCACGACCTGGACGGCGCCCCGGGTGAACGCCTCCCGGATCTCGCCGAACGTCGTGACGCACATGTTGGTCGCGAGCGGCACGTCGGTGCCCGCGGCCACCTCCGCCATCGCCGGGGTGCCGAGCGCCGGGTCCTCCAGGTATTCGAGGACGTTCCCGAGTTCCTTCGCGACCTTCAGCGAGGTCTCGACCGACCAGGCGCCGTTCGGGTCGAGCCGCAGCGGGTGCCCGGGGAACGCCTCGGCCAGCGCGCGTACGGCCGCGATCTCCTCGTCGGGCGGGAAGACCCCGCCCTTGAGCTTGAAGGAGGTGAAGCCGTAACGGTCCTTGAACCGGCGGGCCTGCGCCACGACCCCGGCCGGGTCGAGCGCGGCGCCCCAGTCGTCGGCCTCCGCCGGGACGCCCGCCGGATGCGCGGCCCACTTGTAGAACAGGTACGCGCTGTACTCGACCGAGTCGCGCACCTTGCCGCCGAGCAGTGTGTGCACGGGCAGCCCGAGCGCCTTGCCGAGGGCGTCGAGGCAGGCGACCTCGAAGCCGGAGACGACCGACAGCCGCAGCTTGTCGGCGGTCTGGACGCCTCGCAGCCCGCCGACGTCGACCTGCCCGGAGACCCGGGCCGCGTCCACGGCGACCTCGTCGGCGACCGTGAACAGCCCGTTCAGGTCACTGACCTGCCGTCCCCGCAGCCGCTCGGCGAACGGCCGGGCCAGCTCCAGGTACTTGGTGTCGCCGTAGGTCTCGCCGACCCCGACCACCCCGTCGGCGGTCTCCACCTCCACGATCAGCCGGGGCGTGTACGGCTGGTGCACGCCCTGTGTGTTCAGCAGCGGCGGGTCGGCGACCAGGATCGGGGTGAGGCGGACATCGGTGATCGTGAGGTTCACAGGGACGCTCCTACGAGGTCGAGTCCGGTGGTGAGCAAGGCCCGGAGGTCGGCGAGGTCGGTGGGCGAGGGGTCGGTGAGCGGGGCGCGTACCGGGCCCACCGGCCGGCCGCGCAGCCGGGCCGCCGCCTTGACCAGCGACACGGCGTACCCGGGGACGCGGTCGCGGAGTTCGACGAGCGGGACGTAGAAGTCGCGCAGCAGCTTGTCGACCGTGCCGTGGTCGCCGCCCTGCAGGGCGGTGAAGAAGGCGTTCGCGATCTCGGGGGCGAAGGCGTGCACGGCGGAGGAGTAGGCGGGGACGCCGACGGTCGCGTAGGCGCGGGCCTGGATCTCGGCGGTGGCGGCGCCGTTGAAGAAGAGGAAGCCCTCCGGGGCGGCGAGGGTGAGCCGCTGGAGCCGGTCGAGGTCGCTGTGCCCGTCCTTGAGCCCGATGACACCGGGGATCCGGGCGATACGCGTCAACGAGGCGGCCGTGTAGGCGACTTGACCGCGCTGGTAGGCGATGAGCGGGAGTGACGTCCGGGCCGCGAGCTGCTCCAGCTGGGCGACCAGTCCGTCCTGCGGGGCGGCGACGAGGTAGTGCGGCAGGACCAGCAGGGCGTCGGCCCCCGCATCTTCGGCGATGCGCGCGAAGCGGGCGGCCTGCGCCCAGCCGTACCCCACCCCGGCGACCACGGGTACCCGGCCGCCGGCCTCCTCGACCGCCACGGTCACGACCTGCCGGTACTCGTCCTCGTCCAGCGAGAAGAACTCGCCCGTCCCGCAGGCCGGGAAGAGCGCGCCGGGCGCGGTGGCCAGCTGCGCGCCGACGTACGCCCGGAACCCGTCGACGTCGAGGGACCCGTCGGCACGGAAGGAGGTCAGCGGGAAGGACAGCACCCCGCCCGCCATCCCGTCCCGCAGCCTGCGCACCACACTCCCCGGCTCTCCACCCACCGCATTCATCTCCCCATGTAGATGACATCCATGTATGAAGACAGAGGGTAGATATGCGAACGCACCCCCGTCAACGGCACACCCCGCACCCGCCCCTCTACGATCAGCACATGTCCGAGACAACAGGCGTCCGCGAGGTGAAGTCCGCGGCGCGCACGGTGGAGCTGCTGGAGCTCCTCGCGGCCCGCGGCGACCGCCCGGCCCGGCTCCAGGAACTGGCGGACGAACTCGGCGTCCCGCGCAGCTCGATGTACGCCCTGCTGCAGACGCTGATCACCCGGGGCTGGGTGCGCACCGACACGACCGGCTCCCTCTACGGCATCGGCATCCGCACCCTGCTGACCGGCACGAGCTATCTGGACTCCGACCCGCGCGTCCGCCTCGTACGCCCGTACCTGGACGAGGCGTCCCAGGCACTGGGCGAGACGATCCACCTCGCCCGGCTGGACGGCACGAACGTGGCCTACCTGGCGACCCGGGAGTCCCACGAGTACCTGCGCACGATCAGCAGGGTGGGCCGACGCCTGCCGGCCCACGTGGGCGCCCTGGGCAAGGCGCTCCTGGCGGAACGCGCGGACACCGCCCTGCCCGAGGGCCCGTACCGGGCACTGACCCCCAACACCCACACCACCAGGGACTCCCTCACGGCGGATCTCGCCGAGGTCCGCCGCCGCGGCTACTCGACCGACCGCGAGGAGGGCGTCCTCGGCATCGCCGGCTTCGGCTTCGCCCTGCGCTACGACACCCCGGCCCAGGACGCGATCAGCTGCTCGGTACCGGTGGCCCGCCTGACACCGGAGCACGAGGAGGAGATCGTCGCGGTGATGGAGGAAACCCGCACAAGAATCGAGTCGGCGACAACGGGCGGCACGGTCAACTGGCGCTGAGCGTTCCCACCTGCCTGGGGGCGCGGGGAACTGCGCGACCGGCCACATCGAACCCGCACCCGCCACCCCACCGCTCCCCCACGGCGCGCGGCGCTTCTACCCCCCTCCCCACCTGCCAAACCACACCGTGCTCCACATCACACCCCCCGCCCTTCTTCCGCTCCCTCTCCCTTGATACAAATTGCCCGCGCGTTCCTGTCCCTCGACGGCCTGCGCCCAACCCCCTTTCTCCACCGCTCCTTTCGCATGCCCTGGGAACGCCCGTGTCCGCCCGCACCACCCCCTGGCCCCTCGTCGCCCTGTTCACGGCCGGGTACCTCGCCCCGTACCTCCTCCCGACCACCGTCGGCAGGCTGGAGTCGGGGCTCCCCCTCTCCGCCACCCAGGCGGGCGCAGTCGGCAGTGCACTGCTGCTGAGTTCGGCGGTGGCCGGCTTCCTGCTCGCCGCCCGCGTGGACCGCATCGGCCCCCGTACCCTCGCCCGGACCGGCCTGCTCCTCGCCGCGCTCGGCTACGGCGGCGCCGCCCTCACCACCCATGTCCCGGCGGTCATAGCCGGCGCGGTCGTCGGCGGCTTCGGCTCCGGCACGATCACCGCCGTGGCCGCCACCGGCATCGCAGCCCAGCGCGACCCGCACCGCGTCACCACTCTCGGCCTGCTCGGCGTCTCCGCCCTCGCCGGTGCCGTCTATCTGACGGTCCCGCACCTCGGCCCCGGCCATGCGCAGCCCCTCGCCGCGATCGCGCTCACCGCCCTCGCCGTCTGGCCGCTCACCGGCCGTCTCTCCCCCCGTACCGCCCCGGCCCTCCCCCTCACCGACACCGACACCGGCACCGGCGGCTCCCGGCTCCCCCGCCTCCGCTCGGGTCTGCTGCTGGCCGCCGCGATGCCGTGCTGGTCGGCCGTGCAGAACTCGCTCTGGGGTGTGAGCGGCCGGATCGGCCTGACGCAGGCCCATCTCAGCGAGGTGACCGTCGGCGGGGTGTTCGCGGTGGCGCTCGGCGCCGGTCTGCTGGGCGTGGTCGGGGCGGGCGCCCTGGGCCCGCGGCTCGGCCGGGCGCTGCCGATCGGTCTGGGCACGGTTCTCATCGCGGGCTGCGTCGCGCTCAGCGCGTCCGCCACCGACCTGACGACGTTCGCGGCCGGCGAGATCGCCTGGAACGTGCTCTACCCGGTCGTCCTGTCGTACGTCATCGGCCTGGCCGCCTCCCTCGACCCGCGGGGCCGCTGGGCGGTACTGGTCGGCTCGGCGTCGTCGCTCGGCACGGCCACCGGCCCGGTGATCGGCAGCCTGCTGTCGGCCCGGGCCGGTTTCCCGGCGATGGGGACGATCCTGGCGGTGGGCCTGCTGGCGGTCGCGGTCCCGCTGACGGCGGTGGCACTGCGGCGCAGGACCACCACCGTCGCGACCCACTCGGCGCTCACCGACGAGACGGCGGTACGACTGGACGTCGCGGCCTAAAGGCCTGGAGGCATGGAGGCCTGGAGGCCTGGAGGCCTGGAGGCCTGAAGACGCAGAGGCCTAGGGCCGGTGGGGGCCGAACTCGAAGGCCTCCACCTCGGCGATGTACCGCGCCCGCAGTTCCTCGTCGTCCTCCAGGAAGGACGCGACGAAGGAGTTGCGGGCCAGCTCCCGCATCTGCTCCCTGGACAGGCCCAGCGCGTCGCGCACGGCGTGGTAGTTGTCGGCGACGTACCCGCCGAAGTAGGCCGGGTCGTCGGAGTTGACCGTGCACAGCAGCCCGGCCTCGATCATGGCCGGAAGCGGATGCTCGGCCAGCACGTCGACGGCGCGCAGCCGGACGTTCGACAGCGGGCACAGCGTCAGCGGAATCCGCTCCCGCACCAGCCGCTCCACCAGCGCCGGGTCCTCCATGCAGCGCAGCCCGTGGTCGATGCGCTCCACACCGAGCAGGTCCAGCGAGTCAGTGATGTACTGCGGCGGCCCCTCCTCACCGGCGTGGGCCACCCGCCGCAGCCCGAGCTCGGCCGCGGCCTCGTACACCTCGCGGAACTTGACCGGCGGATGCCCGACCTCGGCCGAGTCCAGCCCGATGCCGGTGATCCGGTCGAGGTAGGGCTTCGCGGCCTCCAGTGTCGCCATCGCGGACTCGGCGGACTCGTCCCGCAGGAAGCACATGATCAGCCGGGTGGAGATGCCGTGGTTCTCGACGCTGTGGCCGAGCGCCCGCCACAGCCCCTCGACGACCGTGCCCATGGGCACTCCCCGCGCGATGTGCGCCTGCGGGTCGAAGAAGATCTCGGCGTGCCGTACGCCCTGCTCGGCGGCGCGGGCGAGGTAGGCGTTCGCGAGGTCCTCGAAGTCCTGCTCGGTGCGCAGGACGGCCATCAGCTCGTAGTACAGGTTCAGGAAGGACTGCAGGTCCTCGAACTGGTACGCCTTGCGCAGCGCTTCGGTGTCCGCGTACGGCAGTTCGACGCCGTTGCGCTCGGCGAGCCGGAACGCCAGTTCGGGCTCCAGGGTGCCTTCGATGTGGAGGTGCAGTTCAGCTTTGGGGAGGGGCATCAAAGCATGGTACGGCCGCTTCACCTGCGCTTCGGAACCGGCACACGGAGCAGATCCCGCGCCACGGTCAGCTCGCCCTCGTATCCGGCGGCCCGCGCCTGCCGCTCGAACTCCTCGGGTTCCGAGTAGCGCTGGCTGAAGTGGGTCAGCACGAGGTGCCGTACGCCCGCCTCCCGGGCGACGGCCGCCGCCTGACCGGCGGTCAGGTGGCCGTGTTCCTCGGCGAGTCCGGCGTCCTCGTCGAGGAACGTGGACTCGATGACGAGCAGGTCGCAGCCCTGAGCGAGGGCGTGCACGCCCTCGCACAGCCGGGTGTCCATCACGAACGCGAACCGCTGGCCGCGCCGCACCTCGCTGACCTCGTCCAGCGTGATGTCCCCGAGGACGCCCGCGCGCTGGATCCGGCCGACGTCGGGGCCGGTGATCCCGTGCGCGGCGAGCCGTTCGGGCAGCATGCGGCGGCCGTCGGGTTCGACGAGCCGGTAGCCGTACGACTCGACGGGGTGGGACAGCTTTCGGGTGTCCAGCGTGTACGACCCGGTGGCGGCGAGGTCGCCGTCCGCGTCGACCGGGGCCTCGGTGATGCCGACGGTCTCGCGGTAGGCGGTGGCGTAGCGGAGGCGGTCGAAGAAGCGCTGCCCGGACCTCGGGTAGTGGGCGGTGACCGGGTGCGGGACCTTGTCGAGGTTGATCCGCTGGATGACGCCGGCGAGGCCGAGGGAGTGGTCGCCGTGGAAGTGGGTGACGCAGATCCGGTTGAGGTCGTGCGCGGCGACGCCGGCCCGCAGCATCTGCCGCTGGGTGCCCTCGCCGGGGTCGAAGAGGATGCCCTCGCCGTCCCAGCGGAGCAGGTAGCCGTTGTGGTTGCGGTGCCGGGTGGGGACCTGGCTGGCGGTGCCGAGGACCACCAGTTCACGTACGGACACGGCGGGTTATCCGGGCGGCCACTGCAGGCCGCGGCCGCCGAGGACGTGTGCGTGGGCGTGCCAGACGGTCTGGCCGGCGCCGCTGCCGGTGTTGAAGACGATGCGGTAGCTCTCCAGCTTGTCCTCGTCGGCGACGGTCTGCGCCTCGCGCAGTATGTCGGCGGCGACGGCGGGCTCGCCTGCGGCGAGCTCGGCCGCGTTCTTGTAGTGGACCTTGGGGATCACCAGGACGTGGGTGGGCGCCTGGGGGTTGATGTCCCGGAAGGCGACGGTGGTGTCCGTCTCGCGGACGATCGTCGCGGGGACGTGGCCTGCGACGATCTTGCAGAACAGGCAGTCGTCCTGAGGTTCCCCTGCCATGTTTTCTCCTCGCCGGGTGATCAGTTTCGGGGGCATCGTATCGTCGTCGGGCGCGGGTGCGTGGGGGGTCGATCGCGCGGTTCCTCCCCCAGCCTTCGGCCGGGAGTACCCCCACCGCCCCTGGGTGGGACCCGGCACCCCTCCCTACATCGGCAGCGTCGGCGGGGTCTTCGCGGGAGTCGTCTCAAGCGCCTCCAGCGCTATCCGCACCGCCTCGTCCAGCTGGGGATCCCGCCCCGCCCCCCAGTCCTGCGGGGTCTGTACGACCTCCACGTCCGGGTCGACGCCGTGGTTCTCCACGCCCCAGCCGTAGCCCTCCAGCCAGAACGCGTACTTCGGCTGGGTGACCAGCGTGCCGTCGACCAGGCGGTAGCGGCTGTCGATGCCGATCACGCCGCCCCAGGTGCGGGTGCCGACCACCGGGCCGATGCCGAGCGCCTTGATCGCCGCGTTGACGATGTCCCCGTCGGAGCCGGAGAACTCGTTCGCGACGACGACCACCGGCCCCCGGGGCGCGTCCATCGGGTAGCTGTGGGGCCGCATGCCGCGCGGCAGGTCCCAGCCGACGATCCGCCGGGCCAGTTTCTCGACGACGAGCTGGGAGGTGTGCCCGCCCCGGTTCTCGCGGACGTCGACGACGATGCCCTCGCGGGCCATCTCCACGCTCAGGTCGCGGTGGATCTGGGCCCAGCCGGGCGCCTGCATGTCGGGGACGTGGAGGTAGCCGAGGCGGCCGCCGGACGCCGTGTGGACATGGGCCCGGCGGTCGGCGACCCAGGCGTGGTAGCGCAGCGGTTCCTCGTCCGAGACCGGGACGACGACCGGGTGGCGCAGCTCGCCGCCGCCGGCCGGGGACACGGTCAGCTCGATCGCCTTGCCGGCCGTGCCGACGAGGAGCGGGCCGGGGCCGGTCACCGGGTCGACGGCGCGGCCGGCGACGGCCACGATCGCGTCGCCGACGCGGACCGCGACACCGGGTGCCGCGAGCGGGGAGCGGGCGCCGGGGTCGGAGGTCTCGGCGGGCAGGATCCGGTCGATGCGCCAGCTGCCGTCCGCGTGCCGGGAGATGTCGGCGCCGAGCAGGCCCTGGCGGGCGCCGCCGCCGTGGCCGCCGCGCGGGGTGACATAGGCGTGCGAGGTGCCGAGTTCGCCCTGCACCTCCCAGAGCAGGTCGACGAGGTCGTCGTGGGTGGCGCAGCGGTCGACGAGCGGGCGGTAGCGGTCCAGGACGCCGTCCCAGTCGACGCCGCCGAGGTCGGGGCGCCAGAACTGGTCGCGCATGATGCGGCCGGTCTCGTCGAACATCTGCCGCCACTCGGCGGCCGGGTCGACGGTCTGCCGTACCCGGGTCAGGTCGACGGTGATGTTGGTGTCGCTGTCGTCGTCGCCCGAGGCGCGGCGGTCGCTGGGTACGACCTTGAGCTTGCCGTCGGCCCACAGCAGGACGCGTTTGCCGTCGCCGCTGACCTGGAAGTGGTCGGCGTCGGAGGCGAGGTACTCGATGCGCTGCTGGGCGAGGTCGTAGCGCTCCAGCTCGGTCTTGGGCTCGGGGTCCTCGGGGTGGGCGCGGGAGGCGCCGAGCACACCGCGCACCGGGTGGCGCAGCCACAGGACGCCGTCCTTGGCGGCGCGCAGGCCGGAGTAGCGGCCGGCCTCGACGGGGAAGGGCACGATCCGGTCGGCGAGGCCCTCCAGGTCGATGCGGGTGGCGGGGGTGCCCTCGGCGTCCGGGGTCTCGTCCTTGTCGGGGGTCTCGAAGGGGCGGCCGTGCCGCTGCGGCCCGAACGGCGAGGGGGTGGTCGCGGCGAGGGTGATCAGGTGCGGGCGGTCGCCGACCACGAAGGCCAGGTCGAAGACGTGCTCGTCGTAGACCGGGTCGAAGGAGCGGGTGGAGAGGAACGCCAGGTGTTTGCCGTCGCGGGTGAAGGCGGGGTCGTAGTCCTGGAAGCGCAGCGGGGTCGCCTCGGTGACCGTGAGGTCGGTGGTGTGGGCGATACGGAGCTGGGCGAGTCCGCCGGCGCCGGGGTGCGACCAGGCGAGCCAGCCCGAGTCGGGCGAGAAGGTGAGGCCGGAGACGTCGCCGTCCTCGCTGCGGTCCACCTCCCTGACCTCACCCGTCTCGCGTTCGACGAGGAGCAGGCGTCCGTCGTGGGAGGCGACGGCGACCCGGCTGCCGTCCGGGGCGACGGCGAGCCCCAGGACCCGGCCGAGCTGTCCGGCGGCGAGCCGGCGCGGGGTGGAGCCGGGCGCGAGGCCGGTGGCGGGGGCGAACTCCAGGGCGTCCTCGCCCTCGGCGTCCGTCACCCACACCACCCACTCCTCCGCGTCCGCGCGGAAGGTGACGGGCCGCCGGGCACGCACCCCGGGCTGGGCGGCGAGGGCGCGCGCCGGGCCGGACCGGTGGGTCACCCAGTGCACGCCGCCGCGTACCAGGACGGCGCTGCCGCGCGCGGTGTGGTCGGGCGAGGCGGAGCCGAACCAGCGGGCCGCGTTGACCGGGTACGGCTGCCGGTCGACGCGGGGCCCGCCGAGCCGGACGTCCAGGCGGCGCGGCTCGGCGCCCTCCAGGTCGTCCAGAAGCCAGAGTTCACCGGCCGAGGCGTACACGACCCGGGTGCCGTCGCTCGCCGCGTGCCGGGCGTAGAAGCCGTCGAGGGGGGTGTGCCGGCGCAGGTCGGAGCCGTCGGCGAGGGAGGAGTACAGCGCCCCGGTGCCCTCGTGGTCGGAGAGGAACGCGATCCTCTCCCCGGCCCACACGGGGTACTCCAGGTTCCCGTCCAGTTCCTCGTGCAGCCGTACGAACTCGCCGTCCCCGGCCCGGTCGATCCAGAGCTTCCCGGCCGTACCGCCCCGGTACCGCTTCCACCAGGCCGCCTCGCGGCCCATCGGCGCGGACAGCAGCACGGTGTGCGGCCCGTGGGCGACATGGCCGACCGGGCCGTACGGCAGGACGGCGGACGGTCCGCCGTCGAGCGGGACGGTACGGGCCCAGCTGCGCCGGAGGCTGGCCTGGCCGTAAGTGGTGATCGCGAGGACCTGCCCGTCGTCGGTCCAGCCGCGCACCTGGGTGCGCGCACTCCCCCAGTGCGTCAGCCGGGTCGAGGGGCCGCCGTCGACGGGGGCGATGTGGATCTCCGGGGCGCCGTCGCGGGTGGAGGTCCAGGCGACCGTGGTCCCGTCGGGGGAGATACGGGGCAGGGTCACGGGGACGTTGTCGGCGCTGACCCGCCAGGCCCGGCCGCCGTCGAGGGGCGCGAGCCACACGTCGTCCTCGGCGGTGAAGGCGATCAGGTCGCCGTGGACATGGGGAAATCGGAGGTAGGACCGCGGTCCTGTCGCTGCACCCTGAGTCACCCGCTCAGCCTATGCACCACGGCGTGTTCCCGGCGGTCGGTTTCGATCACTTTCCCTGCACGGGCCAGCACTTGGGGTCACCCTGGCACCAGATGGTCCTGGTGACCGTGACGGTGGGACCGGGCTGCCGCCCGTACGTGGGCGGCCGGTAGCTGTACGACGGTCCGGGCGTGGCATCGCAGTTGCCGAGCCCCTTCACATGGAACCACTCCTTGCCGCCGACCTCGGCCACGAGGTCACCGCGCACACAGGCCCCGCTGACCGCCTTGGTGACCCGCCCGGTCACGGTGATGGCCCGGCCGTCCTTCGTCTTCCCCTTGCAGTCGACGGAGACGACGGTGGTCTCGGAGGGGGACGGCGTCCTGGTGGCCTGCGCCGCCTTCGTCGCCTTCGCCGAGGAGCCGTAGTTGCCGGTGCAGGTGAGCCAACTGACGTCGACGTGCTGCCGTTTCAGCTCGGCGGTGGCGGTCTGGTCGGTGGTGTACGCGACCGTCGCGGTGTTCAGGTCGCTGGGCCGGCAGGCCACCATGCCGCCGATGCCCACCGCGGCAAGGCACGTCACGGCGGCCACCCTGGCTGCGCGCGGCCGACGCCAAATCCGTCTCAATGCCCCCATGGAGGGCAGCCTGCCACCGCCGGGCCCCTGACGGTAGGGGGCATACGGCCACTCACGTGTTCGGTCATGTCCCCCTGGGGGGACCGGTCCTGCGTGCCGTGGCGCCCGGGGCCGTCGTCAGGTGCGGAGCAGCAGCCACTCCTGCAGCTCCACCAGGTTCCCCTCCGGGTCCTTGAGGTGGGCGACGCGCATGCGTTCCGTCATCGGCGCCGGGCCGTGCACCAGGACGGCGCCCCGCGCGGTGATCTGCTCGCAGTAGGTGTCGAGGTCGTCGACGCGCAGCACCACCAGCGACCGGTGCCCGGTGGCGGAATCCCCCAGCTCGCCCAGTATCGCGGCCATCATCGCCCGGTCCTGCAGGGCGATCCCCGCGGACCCGGCGTGCGGGCTGAACTTCTCGTACGGCCCTTCGCTCGCCCCCGACTGCGGCTTCAGCCCGAGCACCTCGCAGTAGAAGCGGTAGCAGGCGGCGAAGTCGGTGACCAGCAGCCGGATCTGGGCGAGTTCCACGGTGTGTTCCCCCGGAGTGTCGTGCGGTTCAGGACCACCGGCCGGTGCGGCCCAGGAGCAGGGCCGCGGCCGCCGTCCCCGCGGTCGATGTGCGCATCACGGTAGGCCCCAGGGTGTACGCCTTCGCACCCGCCTCCTCGAAGAGTGCCAACTCGTCCCGGGCGACGCCCCCTTCGGGCCCGACGACCAGCACGATCTCGCCCTCGGCGGGCAGTTGGGCGGTGGCCAGCGGCAGGCTTTCGTGCCCGAAGTCGGAGTGGAGGACGGCGGCGAGGTCGGCTCCGGCGAGAAGCGCGGCAACCTGCTTGGTCGTCGCCGCGTCCGCGACCTTGGGGAACCGCACCCGGCGGGACTGCTTGCCGGCCTCGCGGGCGGTGCCCCGCCACTTCGCGAGCGATCTGAGGCCCCTGTCGCCCTTCCACTGGGTGATGCAGCGGGCAGCCTGCCAGGGCACGATGGCGTCGACGCCGACCTCGGTCATGGTCTCCACGGCGACCTCACCGCGGTCGCCCTTGGGGAGGGCCTGGACGACGGTGATACGGGGCTGCGGGAGGGGCTCCTCCTGGACGCTGTGCAGGCCCGTCACGACCAGCCGGTCCTTGCCCTCGGCGGCGCGCACGACGCCCTCGATCCAGCGTCCGCGCCCGTCGGTGAGGATGACGTCCTCACCGGGCTGCAGCCGCTTCACGGAGACCGCGTGGCGTCCTTCGGGCCCGTCCAGGACGACCTCGCCGCCGGAGAAGTCGGGCACGACCAGCGGGTCGAGCACGAACACAGGGGCGGTCATCGCTCCTCCCCCTCCTTGGTGGACAACGCTGTCGACGCGGCGGCGAGTTCCTCGGCGAGGATCTCCACCAGCTGTCCGGCGGGCAGCTCCCGGGCCATCCGGTGCCCCTGCCCGGCCCACAGCGCCATGCCCTGCGCGTCCCCGGCCCTGGCGGCGGCCTTGCGCAACGGGGAGGTGAGGTGGTGGACCTCCGGGTAGGCGGCGGGCGCGTACGGGCCGTGCTCGCGCAGGAAGCGGTTGACGAGACCGCGGGCGGGCCGTCCGGAGAACGCCCGGGTCAGTTCGGTCCGGGTGAACAGCGGGTTGGTCAGCGCCTGCTTGTGCAGCTCGGTGGCGCCGGACTCGGGGGTGGCGAGGAAGGCCGTACCCAGCTGGGCGGCGCTCGCCCCCGCGGCCAGCACGGCGGCGATCTGGCTGCCGCGCATGATGCCGCCGGCGGCGACGACGGGGATACCCACCGTCTCCCGTATCTGGGCGATCAGCGACAGCAGCCCGATCCCGGACCCGTCGTTCTCCTGCACGTCCCGGTGTGTGCCCTGGTGTCCCCCGGCCTCCACGCCCTGCGCGATCACCGCGTCCGCCCCGGCCCGCTCGACGGCGAGGGCCTCCTCGGCGGTGGTCGCGGTGACGAGGGTCAGGGTGCCCGCGCGGCGCAGGGAGTCGAGGACCTCCGGGCTCGGGACACCGAAGTGGAACGAGGCCGCGGCCACCGGGTTGTCGAGCAGTACGGCCAGCTTGGCCTCGTACCCGTCGTCCCGGCCGCTGTCCGGGTCGCCGAGCTCGGTCTCGTACCAGGCGGCCTCACCGGCCAGCTGATGCGCGTAGACCTCCACGGCCCCGGACTCGGCGTACTCCGGCTGCGGCATGAAGAGGTTCACGCCGAAGGGACGGCCGGTCAGCCCCCGCAACTGCTTGATCTCCTGGTACATCCCGTCGGCGGTCTTGTACCCGGCGGCGAGGAACCCCAGCCCGCCCGCCTCGGACACGGCGGCGGCGAGCTGCGGCACGGAGACCCCGCCCGCCATGGGGGCCTGCACGATCGGAAGGGGGAAGAGATCGGTCAGCGCGGAGGACATGACGGCATGTTGTCACGTCCTCCGAACAAGTCCGAATCGGGCCGCCGCCTTGGCACATGCCAGATATATCGGGGTCGAAGGCCTCACCTTCGACCCGAGCCTCACCTTCGGCCGAACCGAGTCGGGCGAAGGCCTCGCCCTTCGGCGAACCGAGTCGGGTGGTGGGTGGGCGAAGGCCTCGGGGGTCCAGGGGGCGGGGCCCCCTGGCGGCCACCCGTCAACGCCCGTTGAACGCGTCCTTCAGCCGGCTGAACAGACCCTGCTGGCCCGGCTGGAACTGCCCCGTCGGCCGCTCCTCGCCGCGCAGCTTCGCGAGCTCCCGCAGCAACCGCTCCTGCTCGGGGTCCAGCTTCGTCGGCGTCGTCACCTCGACGTGCACGATCAGGTCGCCCCGGCCGCCGCCCCGCAGATGCGTGACACCGCGCCCGTGCAGCGGGATCGACTGCCCGGACTGCGTGCCCGGCCGGATGTCGACCTCCTCCATCCCGTCCAGCGTCTCCAGCGGCACCTTCGTACCGAGCGAGGCCGCCGTCATCGGGATCGTCACCGTGCAGTGCAGATCGTCCCCGCGCCGCTGGAACGTGGAGTGCGGCAGCTCGTGGATCTCGACGTACAGGTCACCGGCGGGACCGCCGCCCGGACCGACCTCGCCCTCACCGGCGAGCTGGATCCGTGTGCCGTTGTCTACACCGGCCGGGATCTTCACGGTCAGCGTCCGCCGCGACCGCACCCGCCCGTCACCCGCGCACTCGGGGCACGGCGTCGGCACGACGGTCCCGAACCCCTGGCACTGCGGGCAGGGCCGGGAGGTCATGACCTGCCCGAGGAAGGACCGCGTCACCTGCGAGACCTCACCCCGGCCCCGGCACATGTCGCAGGTCTGGGCGGTGGTGCCCGGCGCCGCGCCCTCACCGTTGCAGGTGTTGCAGACGATCGCCGTGTCGACCTGGATGTCCTTGGTCGTACCGAAGGCCGCCTCGTCGAGCTCGACCTCGATCCGGATCATGGCGTCCTGGCCACGGCGGGTACGCGAGCGCGGCCCGCGCTGCGACGCCGTACCGAAGAACGCGTCCATGATGTCCGAGAAGTTCCCGAACCCGCCGGCCCCGAAGCCGCCCGCGCCCGCGCCGCCGCTCTGCGAGAGCGGGTCGCCGCCGAGGTCGTAGACCTGCTTCTTCTGCGGGTCGGAGAGCACCTCGTAAGCGGCGTTGATCTCCTTGAACCGCTCCTGGGTCTTCGGATCCGGGTTGACGTCCGGGTGCAGCTCGCGCGCGAGCCGCCGGAAGGCCTTCTTGATCTCTTCCTGCGACGCGTCGCGGCGCACGCCGAGAACGGCGTAGTAGTCCGTGGCCACTTACGACTCCGCCAGGATCTGTCCGACGTACCGTGCCACCGCTCGTACCGCTCCCATCGTTCCCGGGTAATCCATGCGGGTCGGTCCGACCACGCCGAGCTTGGCGAGTGCCTCGCCGCCCGAACCGTAGCCGACCGACACCACGGACGTGGAGTTGAGTCCCTCATAGGCGTTCTCGTGACCGATGCGTACGGTCATGCCCGAATCCCCGGCCTCGCCCATGAGCTTGAGGAGCACGACATGCTCCTCCAGCGCCTCCAGGACGGGCCGGATCATGAGGGGAAAGTCATGCCCGAAGCGGGTGAGATTGGCGGTCCCGCCGATCACCAGCCGCTCCTCGTTCTCCTCGACGAGCGTCTCCATCAGCGTGGAGAGCACCGCCGAGACCGTACCGCGGTCCTCGGCCTCGAAAGCCTCCGGCAGGTCTTCCACCAGCCGGGGAACGTCCGAGAACCGGCGCCCCGCGACCCGGCTGTTCAGCCGCGCCCGCAGATCCGCCAGCGACGACTCCCCGAACGGCGCCGGGCAGTCGACCATCCGCTGCTCGACCCGCCCGGTGTCGGTGATCAGCACCAGCATCAGCCGGGCCGGAGCCAGCGCGAGCAGTTCCACGTGCCGCACGGTGGACCGCGTCAGCGACGGGTACTGCACGACCGCGACCTGCCGCGTCAGCTGCGCCAGCAGCCGCACGGTCCGCGCCACGACGTCGTCGAGATCGACGGCGCCGTCGAGGAAGTTCTGGATGGCCCGCCGCTCGGGCGCGCTCATCGGCTTGACGCCGGCCAGCTTGTCGACGAACAGCCGGTAGCCCTTGTCGGTGGGGATCCGCCCGGCGCTGGTGTGCGGCTGGGCGATGTACCCCTCGTCCTCCAGGGCGGCCATGTCGTTGCGCACGGTCGCCGGGGAGACACCGAGGTTGTGCCGCTCGGTCAGCGCCTTCGACCCGACCGGCTCCTCGGTTCCGACATAGTCCTGGACGATGGCGCGCAATACCTGAAGCCTGCGTTCACTCAGCATCCAGCGCCACACCTCCAGAAAGTCGTCCCCGCGGCCTTTCGGGTCCTTCGGGTCTTTCGTCTGGCACTCTGCGATCCCGAGTGCCAGCATCCCCGGCCAAGTGTACGGCTGCCGGGTACTGACTGGGCAAGGTCGGTCAGGACCCGTGACGTTCTACGGCTAGCGTCGCGGCATGACGGTGACTTGGGAAGAGCTGGGCTGGGAGCGGCTGGCCGAAGGGGTCGGCCGGTGCCGGCTGCCGGGCTGGGACTGCACGGCGGGGCTGGTTCTCGGCGCGGGCACGGCCCTGATGGTGGACGCCGGATCGAGTCTGGCGGAGGGCGCGCGGTTGCGTACGCAGGCGCAGGAGCTCGCCGGCCGCCGTGTGACCCATCTCGCGCTCACCCATCCGCACTTCGACCATGTCTTCGGCGCGGCCGCCTTCGCGGACGCGGAACTGTACGCGGCGGTGGGCACGGAGGCCGTCCTCGCCCACGACCGCGGGGAACTCCGCCTGGACGCGATCCGCAACGGCCTGCCGGCCCCGGAGGCCGAGGAGGCGGCCGACGCCCTGCCGCGCCCCCGCCATCTGGTCTCCGGCGAGTGGACCCTGGACCTCGGCGACGGCCGCCAGGCCCTGCTGGCCAACGTGGGGCCCGGCCACACACCGCAGGACCTCGCGGTCCTCGTCCCCGGCGACCCGGAGGTGGTGTTCTGCGGCGACCTGGTGGAGGAGTCCGGCGATCCGCAGGCCGGCCCCGACGCCGTACCGTCCCGATGGCCCGCGGCCCTGGACCGCCTCCTGTCGCTCGGCGGCGATCGCGCCCTGTACGTGCCCGGTCACGGAGCGGTGGTGGACGCGGCGTTCGTACGGGCACAACGCGACACCCTGGCGGCCCGTTTCGGCGTGTCGCGGTGACCGTGGCCGGGCTTCTCCTATCGTCATCCGAATGCGCCAGTACTCCGCCGACCTGACCCCGCCGTGGAAGAAGCCGAAGCCGGTGCCGGAGGTGGCCGCCGAACCCGGTCTGGTGGTGGAGGAGCCCGGCACGGGTTTCTGCGGCGCGGTGATCCGCTGCGAGGCGGGCACGGTCACCCTGGAGGACCGCTTCGGCAAGCACCGGGTCTTCCCGCTGGAGCCGCGCGGCTTCCTCCTGGAGGGCCGGGCCGTCACCCTGGTGAGGCCCGCGTCCGGGGGTCCGGTACGCCCCTCCCGCACCGCCTCCGGCTCGGTCGCCGTCCCCGGCGCACGCGCGCGTGTCGCCCGCGCGGGCCGCATCTACGTGGAGGGCCGCCACGACGCGGAACTCGTCGAGAAGGTCTGGGGCGACGACCTGCGCATCGAGGGCGTGGTCGTGGAGTACCTGGAGGGCGTCGACGACCTGCCCTCCATCGTGGCCGAATTCGCCCCGGGCCCCGACGCCCGCCTGGGCGTCCTCGTCGACCACCTGCTCCCCGGCACGAAGGAATGGCGCATCGCCCGGTCGGTCACCAGCGCCCACGCCCTGGTGGTCGGCCACCCCTACATCGACATCTGGGAGGCGGTGAAGCCGTCCTCCCTGGGCATCGAGGCATGGCCGCGCGTCCCGCACGGCCAGGACTGGAAGACCGGCGTCTGCCGGGCCCTCGGCTGGCCCTCCGACAACACGGGCGCGGTGTGGCAGGCGGTCCTCGCGCGCGTGGGCTCCTACAAGGACCTGGAACCGGAGCTGCTGGGGCGGGTCGAGGAGCTGATCGACTTCGTCACGGGCAGCGGCGGGGCCTGACCCCGGCCGGTCTGGTCGGTCCGGCCGGTCCGGTCAGTCCACCAGGTCCCGCACCACCGCGTCCGCCAGCAGCCGGCCCCGCAGCGTCAGCACGGCCCGCCCCTCGTCGTACGCCTCCCGCACCAGCAGCCCGTCCGACAGCGCCCGGCGCGACGCCCTGAGCCCCTCCTCCTTCAGGAGCCCCAGCGGCACCCCCTCCCGCAGCCGCAGCTCCAGCAGGATCCGCTCCACCCGCCGGTCCTCGTCCGCCAGGACCTCGCGTCCGGCACCCGGCGACCGCCCCGACGCCAGTGCCGCCGCGTACGCCCCCGGATGCTTGACGTTCCACCAGCGCACCCCGCCCACGTGCGAGTGCGCCCCCGGCCCGGCGCCCCACCAGTCGGCGCCCCGCCAGTACAGCTCGTTGTGCAGGCAGCGGGCCGCCTCGGAGGTCGCCCAGTTGGACACCTCGTACCAGTCGAAGCCCGCCCCCGTCAGCACCGACTCCGCGATCAGATAGCGGTCGGCGTGGACGTCGTCGTCGGTCATCGGGACCTCGCCCCGGCGGATCCGCCGCGCGAGCTGCGTGCCCTCCTCGACGATCAGCGCGTACGCCGACACATGGTCGGGTCCGGCCCCGATCGCCGCGTCCAGCGAGGCCCGCCAGTCGTCGTCGGACTCGCCCGGGGTGCCGTAGATCAGATCGAGGTTGACATGTTCGAAGCCGGCCGCACGGGCCTCGGCGACACACGCCTCGGGGCGCCCGGGGGTGTGGGTCCGGTCGAGGACCCGCAGCACATGCTGTCTCGCGCTCTGCATGCCGAAGGAGATCCGGTTGAAACCGCCCTCCCGCAGGGTCGCCAGATAGGCCGGGTCGACGGACTCCGGGTTCGCCTCCGTCGTCACCTCCGCGTCGGCCGCCAGCCCGAACTCGTCACGGATCGCGCCCAGCATCCGTACGAGATCGCCGGCCGCCAGCAGCGTCGGCGTACCGCCCCCGACGAACACGGTCCGCACCTCGCGCGGATCGTCGCCAAGGACCTTCCTCGCCAGCCTGACCTCGTCGATCAGCGTGTCGGCGTAGTTGTCGCGGGAGGCGAGGACACCGCCGGTGCCGCGCAGCTCGGTCGCCGTGTACGTGTTGAAGTCGCAGTAGCCGCAGCGGGTCGCGCAGTAGGGGACGTGCAGGTAGAACCCGAGGGGGCGGTCGGCGGCACCGGCGAGCGCGGAGGCGGGCAGCGCGCCGTCGTCGGGGACGGGCTCGCCGTCGGGAAGTGCGGAAGGCATGTCCTCCATTGTCCCGCACCCGCGCCCCGCACCCGTCCGGCCGTTCACTCGGCCTGGAGCACCAGCAGCGCCAGGTCGTCCTCCGGCTGGCCGCCGCCGAACTCGTGGACGAGCCGTCTGATCCGCTCGGCGATCAGCTCGGCACTCAGCCCCGCGCAGCCGGCCAGCGCCTGCGCCAGCCCGTCGCCGTCGTCGAACTGGCGGGAGCCGGAACGGCGCTCGGTGACCCCGTCGGTCACACACAGCAGGCTGTCGCCGGGCGCGAGCTCGATGGTCTCGCTGATGTACGTCTCGTCCTCGACGACCCCGAGCAGGGTCTGGGGGCAGGCGGCGGTACGGACCTCCCCGTCCGGGCCGAGGAGCAGCGGCAGCGGGTGTCCCGCGGAGGCGAGGGTGCAGCGGACACCGCCCCCCTCCAGAGGCGTGAGCTCGCCGTACAGGAGGGAGAGGAAACGCGTCTGCGGGCCGTCGCCGGGCGGCGACGGGCGGCCGCCGGCGGCGACCAGGGCGCGGGCGGCCGCGTCGGCGGCCTCCGTGGCGTCGTCGAGGAGGAGCTGGTTGAGGCGGTCCAGGACGTCGGCGACCCGGTAGCCCTCACGGGCGAGGAGCCGCAGCCAGGGGCGGGCCAGCCCGATGACGACAGCGGCCTCGGGGCCCTTGCCCTGGACGTCGCCGACGGCGAAGCACCAGCGGCCGTCCCCGGCCGGGAACAGGTCGTAGAAGTCGCCGCTGGGCCCGCCCTTGTCGCAGGGTTCGTAGACGAGCGCACTGCTCAGCCCCGGGATCTCGGCGACCGCGCCGGGCAGCAGTCCGCGCTGCAGTACGGCGCTGATGGTGGCCTGGCGGGCGTACTGGCGGGCCGCGCCGATGGCGAGGGCGACCCGCCGGCCGAAGTCCTCCACCAGACCGGTGATCTCGTCGGGGAAGGCGTCGGGGCCGGAACGTCCGATGACCAGTGTGCCGAGCGGGCGGCCGCCCGCGATCAGCCGGTAGGCGAGCGCCGAGCCGTGGGCGCCCTGCGGGCCGAACGCCGCACGGGGCCAGGGATACGGCTCGGGCCCGGACCGTAAGCCCTCCCTCGCGCAGGGCGGATCCTTCTCCAGGACCCGGCGCAGCTCCTCGATGCGGTTCTCGCTGCCGTGCCAGACCCGGGCCAGCCGCGGCCCGCCCGCACCGGCGGGGTCGCTCCAGCCGCCCCCGCGCACGGTCGCCTCGTCCTCCAGCCACACCGCGCACCAGTCCGCGAGCCTGGGCACGATCAGCTGTCCGGTGAGCGCGGCGACCAGGTTCTCGTCGAGCTGCCCGGCGAGCAGGTCGGAGGCCTCGGCGAGGAAGGACAGGGCGCCCCGGTTGAGCCAGTCGTGGTCCCGTTCGGGGCGATGGGGGCACCCCCGCGCGAGGTCGTCCGAGCCTGCGGGAGGCTCGGGCGCGAGGATCTCGGCGACCTTCAGCTCCTGCTCGTCGGGGAGCGTGCCGCCGCGGCCCGTCAGCCGCGCCCACACCGTCTTCGCGCCGGTCCGGTACGTCACGCCCCAGGACTCGGCGAGCGAGGCGACCAGACGCAGCCCGCGCCCGTACTCCGGGGTCTCGTACGGCGTCTCGCCCGGGTGGTCGCGCGGGGCGCGGGAGGGATGGTGGTCGGTGACCTCGACGACGAACGCCGTCTCCTCCCCCGCCTCCAGCCACCAGTCGACCTCGACGTCCGTGCCGGCGTGGACGACGGCGTTGGTGACGAGTTCGCTGACGACGACCATGACGTCCTCGGCGATCCGCGCCTGTTCCCGGCCCAGCCGTTCCTGACCCGGCCGGTCCCGGTCCAGCAGGCCGCAGTCGATCCACTCGTCGAGGGAGGCGCGCACCAGCGCGCGGGCGGAACCCGGCGCGAGGGGGCTCCCGGGCAGGGTCGCACGCCCCTGCGCACGCGGGCCCGTGCTCTCGTGCGCAGGCGCCTCACGGACCCGGGAGACGGTCTCCCGTTGCGTGGGTATGGCCCCCATGTCCAGCTCCCCGAGCAGTTCGGACGAATACATCCCGATCGATGCGGACAGAGTGACAGACTGACTGCGCCCATAAGCACCGAGTTACCGAAGTGGGCCGCCATGAGTGAGAACAGTGCTACGCGTGTGCTCGAAGACGGACAGAAACCGGAACAACTCCGAGCATCCGAGTTACGCCCTCTGCTCGCCGCGATGACCGCCGCCCGCGACGGCGACTTCAGCAAAGTGCCGGAGACCGGAGAGGGGATCGTCGCCGAACTCACCGCGGTCTACAACCAGATCATGGACCGCAGCGTGCACTTCAACACCGATGTGCAACGCGTGAAACGGGAGCTCGTACGGCACGGCCGCCTCGACGAGCGGCTGTCGGCGAGTCCCGGCCAGGGCGCCTGGACGTCCCGTGTCAACGACGTCAACCAGGTCCTCGACGCCCTGGTCGCCCCGGCGGCGAACGCCACGCGCGTGCTGGACGCGGTGGCCGGCGGCGATCTCACCCAGCGGGTCGATCTGCACGACGGCAGCCGGCAGTTACGCGGTGATCTGCGCCGGCTGGGCAGCACGGTGAACAAGATGGTCGATCAGCTGTCCCTGTTCACCGGGGAGGTGACCCGGGTCGCGCGCGAGGTCGGCACCGAGGGGCGGCTCGGCGGCCGGGCCAAGGTGCAGCGTCTGTCGGGAAGCTGGCGGGACGTGACCGAGGCCGTCAACACCATGGCGTCCCGGCTGACCGCCCAGGTCCGCGACATCGCCCTGGTGACGACGGCGGTGGCCCGCGGCGACCTGACCCGCACGGTGACCGTCGAGGCGACAGGCGAACTCCTGGAACTGAAGCTCACCGTCAACACCATGGTCGACCAGCTGTCCGCGTTCGCCGACGAGGTCACCCGCGTCGCCCGCGAGGTCGGCACCGAGGGGCAGCTGGGCGGCCGCGCACAGGTGCGGGGCGTTTCCGGCGTCTGGAAGGACCTCACCGACAACGTCAACTTCATGGCGTCGAATCTGACGTCCCAGGTCCGCAACATCGCCCAGGTGACGACAGCCGTCGCCAACGGCGACCTTTCGCAGAAAATCATGGTCGACGCCCAGGGCGAGATTCTCGAACTGAAATCGACGATCAACACGATGGTCGACCAGCTCTCCGCCTTCGCCGACGAAGTCACCCGCGTCGCCCGCGAAGTCGGCACCGAAGGAAACCTCGGCGGCCGGGCACAGGTCAGAGGCGTCTCCGGCGTCTGGAAAGACCTCACCGACAACGTCAACTTCATGGCCGACAACCTGACCTCCCAGGTCCGCAACATCGCCCTTGTCTCCACGGCCGTCGCCCAGGGCGATCTCGGCAAGAAGATCACCGTGGAGGCGAAGGGCGAGATTCTCGAACTGAAATCGACGATCAACACGATGGTCGACCAGCTCTCCGCCTTCGCCGACGAAGTCACCCGCGTCGCCCGCGAAGTCGGCACCGAAGGAAACCTCGGCGGCCAGGCACAGGTCAGAGGCGTCTCCGGCGTCTGGAAAGACCTCACCGACAACGTCAACTTCATGGCGTTGAACCTGACGTCCCAGGTCCGCAACATCGCCCAGGTGACGACAGCCGTCGCCAACGGCAATCTTTCCAAGAAAATCACCGTCGACGCACGCGGCGAGATCCTGGAGTTGAAAGACACCGTCAACACGATGGTGGAACAACTGCGGGCCTTCGCCGACGAGGTGACCCGGGTGGCCCGCGAGGTCGGCACCGACGGCCGGCTGGGCGGCCGGGCCCAGGTGCTCGGCGTCTCCGGGGTCTGGCGGGACCTGACCGACAACGTCAACTACATGGCCGACAACCTCACCTCACAGGTGCGGAACATCGCCCAGGTGGCGACGGCCGTGGCACAGGGCGACCTGTCGAAGAAGATCGACGTGGACGCGCGCGGCGAGATCCTGGAACTGAAGACCACCATCAACACCATGGTCGACACACTGTCGTCGTTCTCGTCCGAGGTGACACGGGTGGCCCGCGAAGTTGGCTCCGAGGGCCAGCTGGGCGGCCAGGCACGCGTGGAGGGCGTGTACGGCACCTGGAAACGCCTGACGACGAACGTGAACGAACTCGCGCTCAACCTCACCACCCAGGTCCGCGCGATCGCCGAAGTCGCCTCCGCCGTGGCCCAGGGCGACATGTCCCGCTCGATCACCGTCGAGACGCAGGGCGAGGTCGCCGAACTGAAGGACAACATCAACCTGATGGTGGCCAACCTTCGCGAGACCACCCGCGCGAAGGACTGGCTGGAGTCCAACCTGGCCCGCCTGGCCGCGCTGATGCAGGGCCACCGCGACCTGATGGAGGTCGCCGACCTGATCCTGCGCGAACTGACCCCGCTGGTGAACGCCCAGTACGGCGCGTTCTTCCTGGCCGACCCGGACGAGGACGGCCCCGCCGTGCCCACCGCCGTACCGGCGAAGGGCCTGGCGTTCATCGCCGGCTACGGCTCGGCCCAGGGCGCGACCGTCGAGACCGGCGGCCTGCCGGTGCACGGCCTGGTCCGCCAGGCGGCCCGCGAGAAGAAGCGGATCCTCGTCGAGGAGGCACCACCGGACTACATCAAGATCAACAGCGGTCTCGGCGAAGCCGCCCCGACGACGATCGTCATCATCCCGATCCTCTTCGAGGACAAACTCCTCGGCGTGATCGAGCTGGCCTCCTTCTCCCGCTTCTCGGACGTCCACCTCGCGTTCTTCGACCAGTTCGTCAACACCATCGGCGTCGCGATCAACACGATCATCGCCAACTCGCGTACGGAGTCCCTGCTCGGCGAGTCGCAGCGGCTGGCGATGCAACTCCAGGAACGTTCGGACGAACTCCAGAAACAACAGGCGGAACTGCAGCACTCGAACGCGGAACTGGAGGAGAAAGCAGCCCTGCTGGCGACGTCTTCGCAGTACAAGTCCGAGTTCCTGGCGAACATGTCCCACGAACTGCGCACCCCGCTGAACTCCCTGCTGATCCTCGCCCGTCTGCTGTCCGACAACCCCGACGGCCGTCTCTCCGACCAGGAGGTCCAGTTCGCGACGACGATCCACCGCTCGGGCTCAGACCTGCTCCAGCTCATCAACGACATCCTGGACCTGTCGAAGATCGAGGCCGGCCGGATGGACGTACGCCCCAAACGCCTGCCCCTGATCAAACTCCTCGACTACGTCCACGCGACCTTCCGCCCACTCACCCTGGACCGGGGCCTGGCCTTCGAGGTGACCGTCGGCGAGGACGTACCGCGCGAGATGTACTCGGACGAACAACGCCTCCAGCAGATCCTGCGCAACCTGCTCTCCAACGCGACCAAGTTCACCGCCAAGGGGCGGGTGGAACTGCGGGTGGCCCGGGTCAAGGACCCCGAGCACCACTATGTCGGTGACAGCGACGAGGTGATCGCCTTCGAGGTGTCGGACACCGGCATCGGGATCGCCGCCGAGAAACTCCCGGTGATCTTCGAGGCGTTCCAGCAGGCCGACGGCACCACGAACCGCAAGTACGGCGGCACCGGCCTCGGCCTGTCCATCAGCCGGGAGATCGCGGGCCTGCTGGGCGGCCGTATCGTCGCCGAGAGCGAACCCGGCAAGGGCTCGACGTTCACGCTGTACGTCCCGGTCGTCAGCCCCGGCCACACGGCGGCGGGCCCGACCTCGGAGGCCCACGCCCTGCCGGCCCTCGGCCCCGCCCCGGCCGCCGCCCCCGACACCGAGGACTCCTGGCCGACGCCGGCCAGGCTGGAGGCCTGGCAGACCGGCCGCCCGGGCCGGATCCTCCCCGGCCGCCGCGTCCTGATCATCGACGACGACATCCGCAACGTCTTCGCGCTCACCCACGTGCTGGGCCGCGTCGGCATGCCGGTGCTGTACGCGGAGAACGGCCGGGAGGGCATCGAGACCCTCGAACGCAATCCGGACGTCGAACTGGTCCTGATGGACATCATGATGCCGGAGATGGACGGCTACGAGACCATCGCGGCCGTCCGCCGCGCCCCCCGATGGACCGGCCTGCCGATCGTCGCCCTCACCGCGAAGGCGATGCCCGGTGACCGGGAGAAGTCCATCGCGCGCGGCGCCAATGACTACGTGCCCAAGCCGGTGGACGTCGACCGGCTGCTCACCGTCGTCTGCGCGCTCCTGGACCCCGAGAACCCCGCCACCGCCGACGGCGGCACGGCCGACGAGGAACGGACGGAGCAATGATCGCTGACGAACGTGCGGGCATCCTCGTGGTCGACGACATGGAGGACAACCTGATCGCGCTCGAAGCCGTCCTGGGATCGCTGAACGAGCCGATAGTACGGGCGCGTTCCGGCGAGGAGGCGATGAAGGCCCTGCTGCGCCGCCGCTTCGCCGTGGTCCTCCTCGACATCCGCATGCCGGGCATGGACGGCTTCGAGACAGCCGCGAACATCAAACGCCTCGACCAGACGAAAGACGTGCCGATCATCTTCCTGACGGGCGCGGAGGAGGACGCGGGATACGCGTTCCGCGGTTACGCGACGGGCGCGGCCGACTATCTGACGAAGCCGTTCGATCCGTGGGTGCTGCGGGCGAAGGTCAACGTCTTCCTGGAACTGCACCGGAAGAACCAGCAGCTGCAGACGCTGCTGGCCCGGGAACAGGAGGATTTCAGCGAGCTGAGCAAGCGGTTGGCGGGACTGGAGGACCACTTGTCCGAGGAACCCGTCGACGTAGCAACGCTACGAGAAGAAGCCCGGGAGCTACGTCGACTGTTGAGCAGAGCTGAACGGTCTTACTGAACGGGCGCGGGGAACTGCGCGAACAGCCCCCACACACCCGCACCCGACAACGCCTTCTACGCCTCGCGCGTCCCCGCGTACATCTCGTCGATGAGGTGCTTGTACTCCCGCTCCACCACCGGCCTCTTCAGCTTCAGGCTCGGCGTGATCTCCCCGTGCTCCACATCGAGGTCCCGGGGCAGCAGCCGGAACTTCTTGATGGTCTGCCACTTCTGCAGCCCCGCGTTGAGCTCCTTGACGTAGCCGTCGACCATCTCGACGGTCGCCGGCGCGGCCACGACCTCGGCGTAGGACTTGCCGCCCAGGCCGTTCTCCTTGGCCCATTCCAGGATCGCGACCTCGTCGAGGGCGATCAGGGCGGTGCAGAAGTTCCGGTCGGCGCCGTGCACAAGGATGTTGGAGACGTACGGGCAGACCGCCTTGAACTGTCCCTCGACCTCGGCAGGCGCGATGTACTTGCCGCCGGACGTTTTGATGAGGTCCTTCTTGCGGTCGGTGATCCGCAGATAACCGTCGGGGGACAGTTCTCCGATGTCACCGGTGTGGAACCAGCCGTCGGCCTCCAGGACCTCCGCCGTCTTCTCCGGCAGCCCGTGGTAGCCCTGCATGATGCCGGGGCCGCGGAGCAGGATCTCCCCGTCGTCGGCGATGCGCACCTCGCAGCCGGGCAGCGGCTTGCCGACCGTGCCGGTGCGGTAGGCCTCGCCGGGGTTCACGAAGGACGCGGCCGAGGACTCCGTGAGGCCGTAGCCCTCCAGGATGTGCACGCCTGCGCCGGCGAAGAAGTAGCCGATCTCGGGCGCCAGCGCGGCCGAGCCGGAGACACAGGCCCGCAGCCGTCCGCCGAAGGCCTCCCGCAGCTTGCTGTAGACGAGCCCGTCGGCGACCTTGTGCTTGGCGGCGAGCCCGAACGGCGCGGTCGCGGCACCGGTACGCCGGAAGTTGTCCTGGGTGACCTTGGCGTACTCGCGGGCGACCTCGGCCGCCCACTGGAAGATCTTGTACTTGGCGCCGCCGCCCGCGCGTGCCTTCGCGGCGACGCCGTTGTAGACCTTCTCGAAGATGCGCGGCACGGCGGCCATGTACGTCGGCTGCACGACCGGCAGATTCTCGATGATCTTGTCGACGCGGCCGTCGACGGCGGTGACGTGACCGACCTCGATCTGCCCGGAGGTGAGCACCTTGCCGAAGACGTGGGCGAGCGGCAGCCACAGGTACTGCACGTCCTCGCTGCTGATCAGCCCGGTCGCGGCGATCGCCTTCGCCATGTACGACCAGTTGTCCTGCGGCAGCCGCACGCCCTTGGGGCGGCCGGTGGTGCCGGAGGTGTAGATGAGGGTGGCGAGCTGGTCCTTGGTGATCGCGCCGACCCGTTCCTTGATCAGCTCAGGGTGCTTCTCCAGGTACCTGGCGCCGCGCTGCTCCAGTTCGGCCAGGGTGATGACCCAGTCGCCGGTCTCCACGCCTGCCGGGTCGATGACGACGACCCGGATGAGCTCGGGCAGCTCGGCGCGCTTCTCGACGGCCTTGGCGACCTGTGCCGCGTCCTCCGCGATCAGTACCCGGCTCTCGGAGTCGGAGAGGATGAACGCCGATTCCTCGGCGTTGGTCTGCGGATAGACCGTGGTGGTGGCTGCGCCGGCACACAGGATGCCGAGGTCGGCGAGGATCCACTCCACACGGGTGGAGGCGGCGAGGGCGACACGCTGCTCGGGCTGGATGCCGAGTTCGATGAGACCGGCCGCGATCGCGTAGACCCGCTCGGCGGCCTGCGCCCAGCTGAGCGACTTCCAGTCGTCGGGGCCCTGACCGGAGGCCGCTGGCACCGGGTATCGGTAGGCCTCGGCGTCCGGTGTGGCCGCCACGCGATCCAGGAAGAGGGCCGCCACGGACGGCGGTCGGTTCTCGATCAGTGTCTGTGTGTCGCTCACGACATCCTCCGGGGCCCGCGACGGTGCGGCTGGCTCAGTGCGGCTGGGGTTCACTCACGGTGGGGTTCGCGCTAGTTGTTTAACTCGCGAGTAACTATCGAGCAGGGATCAGAGTAAGCCGCGACCGGCCTGTGCGTAAGGGGCATCGGCCTGTCTGTTTCCCCGCATGTTCCACGCAGAGCGACCCTACGCACGCGTAGGGGCCCGCCACACTTTCGTACGACGGACCCCTGTTGCACCCGATTTACGGCCGTGACCGACCGTTACCCGTGGTTACTTCTTGCTCTTGGCCGATCCCGCGCTGTCATCGCTGCTCAGGACCGCGATGAAGGCTTCCTGCGGAACCTCCACGGAACCCACCATCTTCATCCGCTTCTTGCCTTCCTTCTGCTTCTCCAGCAGCTTGCGCTTACGGGAGATGTCACCGCCGTAGCACTTGGCGAGGACGTCCTTGCGGATGGCCCGGATGGTCTCGCGGGCGATGACCCGGGAGCCGATGGCGGCCTGGATGGGCACCTCGAAGGCCTGCCGGGGGATGAGCTCGCGCAGCTTGGCGACGAGCCGCACACCGTAGGCGTAGGCGGCGTCCTTGTGGGTGATCGCCGAGAAGGCGTCCACCTTGTCTCCGTGCAGCAGGATGTCGACCTTGACCAGGCTGGAGGTCTGCTCGCCGGTGGGCTCGTAGTCCAGCGACGCGTAGCCGCGCGTCTTCGACTTCAGCTGGTCGAAGAAGTCGAAGACGATCTCCGCGAGCGGCAGCGTGTACCGGATCTCGACCCGGTCCTCCGACAGGTAGTCCATGCCCAGCAGCGTGCCGCGCCGGGTCTGGCACAGCTCCATGATCGAGCCGATGAACTCGGTCGGCGCCAGGATGGTGGCCCGCACGACCGGCTCGTACACCTCGCCGATCTTCCCCTCGGGGAACTCGCTCGGGTTGGTGACGATGTGCTCGCTGCGGTCCTCCATGACCACGCGGTAGACCACGTTGGGCGCGGTCGCGATCAGGTCGAGCCCGAACTCGCGCTCCAGCCGCTCCCGGATCACGTCGAGGTGCAGCAGCCCCAGGAAACCGACGCGGAAACCGAAGCCGAGGGCGGCGGAGGTCTCCGGCTCGTAGACGAGCGCGGCGTCGTTGAGCTGCAGCTTGTCGAGGGCCTCGCGCAGCTCCGGATAGTCGGAGCCGTCCAGCGGATACAGACCGGAGAAGACCATCGGCTTCGGGTCCTTGTACCCGCCGAGCGCCTCGGTCGCACCCTTCTGCTGGCTGGTGACGGTGTCACCGACCTTGGACTGCCGGACGTCCTTCACACCGGTGATCAGGTAGCCCACCTCGCCGACGCCCAGCCCGTCCGCGGCCAGCATCTCCGGCGAGTTGGTCCCGATCTCCAGCAGCTCGTGCGTGGCGCCGGTCGACATCATCTTGATGCGTTCGCGCTTGTTGAGCTGGCCGTCGATGACACGGACGTACGTCACGACACCGCGGTAGGAGTCGTAGACCGAGTCGAAGATCATGGCGCGGGCGGGCGCGTCGGCGACACCGACCGGCGCCGGGATCTCCTTGACGACCTTGTTGAGCAGCGCGTCGACGCCGACACCGGTCTTGGCGGAGACCCGCAGCACGTCGTCCGGGTCGCAGCCGACCAGGTTCGCCAGTTCCGCGGCGAACTTCTCCGGCTGCGCGGCCGGCAGGTCGATCTTGTTGAGCACGGGGATGATCGTGAGGTTGTTCTCCATCGCCAGGTAGAGGTTGGCGAGGGTCTGCGCCTCGATGCCCTGGGCGGCGTCGACAAGGAGGATGGTCCCCTCGCAGGCCGCCAGCGACCGCGAGACCTCGTAGGTGAAGTCGACGTGCCCCGGAGTGTCGATCATGTTGAGGATGTGCGTGCTGCCCTGGTCCGGGCCCTCGGTGGGGGCCCAGGGCAGACGCACCGCCTGGGACTTGATCGTGATGCCGCGCTCGCGCTCGATGTCCATCCGGTCGAGGTACTGAGCACGCATCTGCCGCTGCTCGACCACACCGGTCAGCTGGAGCATCCGGTCGGCGAGCGTGGACTTGCCGTGGTCGATGTGCGCGATGATGCAGAAATTGCGGATCAGAGCCGGGGCGGTACGGCTCGGCTCGGGCACATTGTTAGGGGTCGCGGGCACGCAGGGTCCTGTCTCTTGAGGCGCCTTATGCCTCGGGTCGGATCTATACGTAGTCTCCATGGTCCCATGGAGAGGGACCCGGGGGTGTTTTGGCCCACTACGGGAGGTCCGCAGCGCCTGCCCCCGGAGGGGCCGCCGAGGCCGGTTTGGGCTGGCCGCCGCCCCGCTGCTACTCTGGGCAGCTGTGTCTCATGCCCTCTCAGCACGAGGCACGTCATCAGAAAACACCCGGCACGGGACCCGGACCTCTCCATGTCTTCAACGCACGGAGTACTCCTGGCCCCGCACCAGAACCTGAAAAGGCTCATTCGTGGCGAACATCAAGTCCCAGATCAAGCGGATCAAGACCAACGAGAAGGCTCGGCTGCGCAACAAGGCCGTCAAGTCCTCCCTGAAGACCGCGATCCGCAAGGCCCGTGAGGCCGCTGCCGCGGGCGACGTCCAGAAGGCCACCGAGCTGCAGCGCGCTGCCGCGCGTCAGCTCGACAAGGCCGTCTCGAAGGGCGTCATCCACAAGAACCAGGCCGCCAACAAGAAGTCGGCGCTCGCTTCCAAGGTCGCGTCCCTCCAGGGCTGAACCCCTTCTCTGATCTGACCGCCGGAAGGACCCAGAGCGGGCCCTCTCTCATCCGCTCCCGACCGGCACCCCCGGAGCCACGCGCGGCCTGCGTTCGCCACGCGGGCGTAGCTCCTCAGAGCATGAATCGAAGGCCCCGGCACCTCGCCCTTCCCCAGGGCGGGCGCCGGGGCCTTCGGCACTCCTGCAGCCCATTCGCCACCCGAGGCCGAAGGCCCGTACACCGCCGGAGCCCGGCCGGCATCCCACCAGCCCGTCCGGCGTTCGAGGACGAGGCCGTCCAGGCCGAAGCGGGGGTCCGAGGGCGGCGCAGCCCCCAGGAACAGGCCACGAGAGTCGAAGGGGGCCCGGCCCCTATTCCCGGCCCCGCGACCGCGCCGCCCGCGCAATGGTCACCACGGCCTTCTCCAGGGCGTACTCGGGATCGTCCCCACCGCCCTTCACCCCCGCATCCGCCTCGGCGACGGCCCGCAGCGCCACCGCGACCCCGTCCGGCGTCCACCCCCGCATCTGCTGCCGCACCCGGTCGATCTTCCACGGCGGCATGCCCAGCTCCCGCGCCAGATCCGCCGGCCGCCCGCCCCGCGCCCCCGACAGCTTCCCGATCGCCCGCACGCCCTGCGCGAGCGCACTCGTGATCATCACCGGTGCGACCCCGGTCGCCAGCGACCAGCGCAACGCCTCCAGCGCCTCCGCCGTACGCCCTTCCACGGCCCGGTCGGCGACGGTGAAGCTCGACGCCTCGGCCCGCCCGGTGTAGTACCGCCCGACGACGGCTTCGTCGATGGTCCCCTCGATGTCCGCGGTGAGCTGGGTCGCGGCCGACGCCAGCTCCCGCAGATCGCTGCCGATGGCGTCGACGAGCGCCTGACAGGCCTCCGGCGTAGCGGACCGCCCGAGCGCCCGGAACTCGCTCCTGACGAACGCGAGCCGGTCCGCAGGCTTGGTCATCTTCGGGCAGGCGACTTCCCGCGCCCCCGCCTTGCGGGCCGCGTCCAGCAGCCCCTTGCCCTTGACCCCGCCTGCGTGCAGCAGCACGAGCGTGATCTCCTCGGCGGGCGACCCGAGATACGCCTTCACGTCCTTGACCGTGTCGGCGGACAGATCCTGCGCATTGCGTACGACCACGACCTTGCGCTCCGCGAAGAGCGACGGACTGGTCAGCTCCGCAAGGGTGCCGGGCTGCAACTGTTCGGGGTTCAGGTCCCGTACGTCCGTGTCGGCGTCGGCGGCGCGGGCAGCGGCCACCACCTGTTGCACGGCCCGATCGAGCAGCAGGTCCTCCTGGCCCACGGCAAGCGTCACCGGGGCGAGCGGATCGTCATCAGCAGTCTTCTTGGCCATCGCGCCAAGCATCCCACGGCCCACTGACAACGAGTCCGCGCGGCCGCTCGCCCCTCAGCGGCACGGCCACCGGTGCCGGCAGGTCACGGCTCCTCCCGCCATCCCTCCCACTCCCCGGCGAACTCGTCCAGCTCCGCCGGGTCCAACCGTCCCGCCTCGTCCCTCAGCAGCACCAGCCACTGCGCGTCCTCCGCGTCGTCCTCCCCCGCCAGCGCGTCCCGCACCAGCCGCGGCTCCTCGCCGATCCCGAACCGCTCCCCGAGCGCCTCGGCGGCTTCCTCCGCCGCATCCCGATCCGGCAGCACCAGCACATGTCTCACATCGCTCACGGCCTCATTCTCGGACACTGCGAACCACCGCGAGAACCGGAACGATCCCGAACGGCCTGCTCAGCCCTTCGGCACGATCTGCACATCGAGGTCGACCCGGATGCTCGGCCCGACGACCGCGATCCCGCGCGCCAGCATCGTCTGCCAGCTCACGGTGAAGTCGTCCCGGTGCAGTTCGGTCGTGGCCCGGCAGGCCGCCCGCGTCTCGCCCTCCATGCCGTTGCCGAGCCCGAGGTACTCCGTGTCCAGGGTGACCGTGCGCGTCACACCGTGCAGGGACAGCGCCCCGGTGACGGCCCACTTGGTGCCGCCCCTGTGCACGAACCGGTCGCTGTAGAACTCCAGCGTCGGAAACCGCTGCACGTCCAGGAAGTCCGCCGACCGCAGATGGTCGTCCCGCATCCGGACGCCCGTGTCGATGGTCGCGGCGTCGATCACGATGTGCATCGCGGACCGCTCGACCGGGTCGGCGATCCGCACCGCACCCGCGAACGAGTTGAACCGCCCGTGGATCCGGGCCAGTCCGATGTGCCGCGCGGTGAAGCCGATCGAGGAATGTGCCGGCTCGATCTCCCAGTCCCCCGCCGCTGGCAGGTCCGGCGGCTGGGCGACCTGGAGGGTCACGTCACCGAGCGAGGCGAGGCAGTTCTCGCCGACCAGTGCGGTCGCCCGGTACGGCGTGAACCCTTCGGCGGACACCGCCAGCCGGTACTCCCCCGCAGGTACGGTCGTCATGAACGACCCGTAGGGGTCCGCTCCGCCGCTGACCACCGTCCGCCCCATGGCGTCGCTGACCGCGAACTCCGCCTTCACCACCGGTTCGTTGACCGGGTCGAGCACCCGGCAGCTCAGTACCCCGGCGTCGGGCGGAGTCCGCACCGCCGCGAGGGGACTCGTCCGTTGCACCCGGTTCGTTCGGTTTGCCATCAAGCGGCCGAACATCCACGCCACCCCTGTACGCCTCGCCACCATCCGTTACCGAAGACACATTCGATCACCGATGCGGCTTTCGGGGCAACACGGGCCCACATCACGGGAATCCAGCACATACGCTGGAACTACGCACGAGTAGCATGCTACGCGCCAGTAGTAACATGTCCTCCCGTGAAGCCCGAATTACCCGTTCGGGTCGTCGTTCCGCGGATTTCGCACAGTGGGCACCCGGTCCAGCCCGATGCCGAACCACTCCCGGTAGGCCCCCAGCACCTCCTCGTCGTGCTCCAACTCCCTTGCCTCGCGCGCCCCGTCGGCCGCCGTCACCGTCAGCGTCCGCCCGCCGAGCGTGATCCGCCCGCCGTCCTCGGTGATCCGGGAGCAGACCAGCGACTGTGTGAAGTGGGACGACGGCGAGGTGCTGTGCCACCACGCCCCGGCCGTGAAGTCCCCCAGCACCCGCGGCCGGACCTCCAACCGGTACTCCGGCTTCCCGTTGCGCAGCACATCCAGGTCCCCGTCCGCCGCACCGCCCTCTCCCCCTGCCCCCGCCGCGTCCGGCCCGGCCGCCGTGATCCGGAACGTCCCGCCGGGATCGGCCTGCTCACCCCGCTCCCCGAACGCCAGCGGGTAGTGGCTGTGCGCCCCGAAACCGACATCGGCGAGCCACTCGTCCCCGTCCGCCGTCCGTACCCGCAGCGCGAGATGGTCGTACGGGATCCCGACCCGCCCCTCCGCCCCGTACACCCGCCCGGCCAGCGGCGTCACCTCGAAACCCAGCGCGGTCAGCAACACCGAGAAGGCACCGTTGAGTTCGTAGCAGAACCCGCCCCGGCCCGCGTCCACCACCTTGTCCAGCAGTCGCTTCTCCTCCAGCACGATCTCCTCGCCGAGGTGGATCGACAGGTTCTCGAAGGGCACGGTCCGCAGATGCCGCAGATGCAGCTCACGCAGAACCCCTGCGGTGGGCCGGGCCGGGCGGGCGGCCCCGAGACGGCGGAGATAGGCGTCGATCCGAGCGGAGTTCACCGAGTTCATGCCCTCAGTCTCGCGCCACGCTCAGCTCCCCCGTCCCCCGCCCCGTACGTCCACCGGTCACGGCGAGCGCCCCGTCCCGGTCGGTCCGCAGCACCACCGCCCCCAAACCCTCGAGCTCGGCCACCGTGCCCGGCGCCGGGTGACCGTACGGGTTGTCCGTTCCGCACGAAATGAGTGCGACCCTAGGCGCCACCAGCCGTATCAGCTGCGGATCCTGGTACGCGGATCCGTGATGGGCCACTTTCAGAACGTCCACCCCGCCCAGTTCGGCAGCCGCCGGTGATCTCAGCAGTTCCTGCTGGGCCGGGGGTTCGAGGTCCCCGAGCAGCAGCATCCGCAGTCCGGCCGTACGGACCAGCAGCGCCACGCTCGCGTCGTTCGGGCCGTCCGGCACCGATGCCGGATCAGCCTGCGGCCACAGCACCTGCCAGTCCAGCGGCCCGGCCCTGCGCCGCTCCCCGGCGACCGCCCGCGTGAGCGGGACGTGGTGCTCGGCCGCCTCCCTGCGTACGAACTCGGCCTGCTCCGCCGGCTCCTCGAACCCGGTCGTCTCGATCTGCGCCACCGTCCGCCCGCGCAGCACCCCGGGCAGCCCCGCGACATGGTCGGCGTGGAAGTGGGTGAGGACAAGGAGCGGAACGCGGGTGATGCCGAGTTCCCGCAGGCAGTGGTCGACCAGCGCCGGGTCGGGCCCGGCGTCCACCACCACGCCCGTCCCCGCGCCCGCCGCGAGCACGGTCGCGTCACCCTGCCCGACATCGCACATCGCCAGCCGCCAGCCGGGCGGCGGCCAGCCCGTGATCACCCGCGTCAGCGGCACCGGCCGTACGACCAGCAGCACGAGCAGCACCCCGAGCACCCCGCACCACCACGGATGCCGCAGCAGCCGCCGCCCCAGCAGTACGACGACCACGGTGACCCCGGCGAGCAGCAGCGCCCCCGCCCAGCTCCCGGGCCAGTCCACTCCCGCGCCCGGCAGCTCGGCCCCGGTCCGGGCGATCCCCGCGATCCATCCGGCCGGCCAACTCGCGCACCACGCCAGCGCCTTGGCCACCGGCATCGCCACCGGAGCCACCGCGAGCGCCGCGAACCCCAGCACCGTGGCCGGCGCGACCGCGATCTCGGCCAGCAGATTGCAGGGCACCGCCACCAGACTCACCCGCGCCGACAGCACCGCGATCACCGGTGCGCACACCGCCTGCGCGGCCGCGGCGGCTCCCAGCCCCTCGGCCAGCCGTTCCGGCACCCCGTGCCGCCGCAGTGCCTCGCTCCATCCGGGCGCCAGCACCAGCAGTGCCCCGGTGGCCAGTACGGACAGCAGGAAGCCGTAACTGCGCGCCAGCCACGGGTCGTACAGCACCAGCAGCAGAATCGCCGTCGCCAGCGCCGGGATCAGGGATCTGCGGCGGCCGGTGGCCAGGGCGAGCAGGGCGACGGCTCCACAGGCCGCGGCCCGCAGCACACTGGGGTCCGGACGGCACACGACGACGAATCCGAGTGTGAGTGCCGACGCGAGCAGCGCGGTCGCCCGCAGCGACAGTCCGAGGCGCGGGGCGAGGCCGCGCCGCTCGACCTGCTGCGCCAGACCCGGCGGTCCGATGAACAGGGCCAGCAGAATGGTGAGGTTGCTGCCGGACACCGCGAGGGTGTGTGCGAGGTCGGTCTCCTCGAAGGCCTCGTCCAGCTCGGGAGTGATCCGCGAGGTGTCCCCGACGACCAGCCCGGGCAGCAAGGCCCGCGCGTCCTCGGGCAGCCCGTCGGTCGCCTCCCGCAGTCCGGCCCGCAACCGCCCGGCCAGCCGCTGCGGCCCGCTCGGTTCCCCCACCAGCATCGGGGCGGGCGAATCCCGCACCCGCAGCATCGCAGCGACCCGGTCCCCGCCGGCCGTCGCCGGCGCCAGCCGCCCGCTGACCCGCAGCCGCGTGGAGGGCAGCAGGCCGAGCCACACCGACCGACCGCCGCCGCCGGGCGCCCGCACGCCCGAGTCGATGGCCATCAGCACCGGCGAACGTGTCGTCACCGCGGTCCCGTCGCCCGTCTCCACCCGCCGTACCTCGCCGCGCACCAGCACCGCGACCGGAGTGGCGTGATTCCCCTGCACCCGCGGCCTGCTGACCCAGGGGTCGCCCGTGAGCTCCACCTCTGCGGTCACGGTCGCGTACCCGCGAGCCAGCCCGGGCACCGGCCCCCTGCGCACATCCGCCCCGTGCAGCCCGGCGGAGACGGCCGCCCCGGCGACGCACAGGAGCAGGGCGCCGACGGAGGCGCTCCGCCAAGTCGCCGGGAGAGGCGTGGTGTCGACGGTCCCAGTCCCCGGTCGAGGACCCGTCCGGCTCCGCCACAGGAGGATCACCCCGGCGACCAGGCAGGCGACGGCGATCCCGGCCGTCCACCCCGGTGCCGCGTCCAGCGTCAGTGCCGCCGTCGCCCAGGCGGCCGACGCGGGCGGCACCAGCCGCAGGTCGGCCGCTCCGTCCTGCCGGGGGTGCGCGGTCCCGAGCCGCCCGTCCGAGCCGGCGGGGACGGCCCGGCGGCGCACGGTCACGGGCCCCGGCGGGGCGCCGTCGGTCACGGGACTCATGGCTGTACCAGATCCCGGAGGTCGGAGAAGCGCCGGTCGCCGATGCCTTTGACCTGGCGGAGTTCGTCGACGGAGCGGAAACCGACGTGCTGGGTGCGGTAGTCGACGATGTGCTGGGCCAGGACCGGGCCGACTCCGGGCAGTGCGTCGAGCTGCTCCACGGTCGCGGTGTTCAGGGAGAGCGGAGCGGCCGGGCCCGCTCCCGTCGCGGCACCCCCGGCCTGGCCCGGTGCGGCCGGCGGGGCGGGGCCGCCCCCGACGACGATCTGTTCGCCGTCCACCAGGAAGCGGGCGCGGTTGAGTCCGTCGGTGGCCGTCCCCGGCCGCACCCCGCCCGCCGCCCGTAGCGCGTCGGTCACCCGGGACCCGGCCGGCAGGCTGTGAACCCCCGGCTCACGCACCTTCCCTGTGACGTCCACGACGATCTCGCCGACAGCCCCGCCGGTCCCACCGGGCGCCGTGGCGGTACCGGCGCCCCCAGCCGGCGCCTTTCCCTCGCTCTTCCCGCTTTTCTCGCTCTTGTCGCTTTTCTCGCTCTTGTCGCTTTTCTCGTACGGTGCTTCCGCACGCACCACCTCCGGCGCGTTCACCGACTCGGTCCGGCCTGTCCAGAAGTGCTGGACGGCGAGGGCCGCGGCCACGACGAGGACCGCCCCGAGGGCGACCGCGCCCCGGCGTTCCAGCCCGCAGCGGGTCTGCAGCCACACCGGCATCCGCTCCCGCACGGCGAACCCGAGCCGGGCCCGCATCGCGGGAAGCGCCGGCTCGCGCCGGGTCGTGGTCTCGCCGGCCAGGGCGCGGGCCGAGGACATGACGGCCGCCGCTGTGGACAGTGCGGCCACAGCGGTGCGCACCCCGGATGTGGCGGCCCGCATCCCGGATGTGGCGGTGGCCGCGGTCAGTCCGGTCGCCGGACCGGTGCCGGTCACCGTCCCTCCGTGCGGCGGTCCTTGTGCGGGCTCCGGCCTGGTGACTCCCCGTTGGCCGAAGAGGAGTTCCGCCCGGCGGCGCAGTTCGTCGGGCGGGGCCGGACGGTGGCGGGTGGGGATCCGGACCGGGGACCGGCGGTGCCGGGTGCGGCCGTCGGAGGCGGGGCCCCGGCCGGGGCCGCTGGTCGCATGTGTCGTGTGTGAGCGTGATCGAAGTGCCATGCGACGAGGATGGGGCTTCCCGCCGATTCATGATGATCTTGCCCAATTTCCGTGGATCACAGCCGGGTTGTGGACAACTTCGCCACCCGCACGAGTGAACGCGGTGCGGCTGCCGCCCCGGATCCGCAGGTCACCGCGGGGAGACGACCGCTCCGAGGAGCCCGGGTCCGGTGTGGGCGCCGATGACCGCGCCGACCTCGCTCACATGCAGGTCGGCCAGCCCGGGCACCCGCGCCCGCAGCCGGTCGGCGAGGGCCGAGGCACGGTCGGGGGCGGCGAGGTGGTGAACGGCGATGTCCACCTCGGCGCTGCCCGCACGATCGGCCGCGAGCTCCTCGAGACGGGCGATGGCCCGGGACGCCGTCCGCACCTTCTCCAGCAGTTCGATGCGTCCGCCGTCCAGCTGGAGCAGGGGTTTGACGGCGAGCGCGGAACCCAGCAGGGCCTGGGCGGCGCCGATACGGCCGCCACGGCGCAGATAGTCGAGGGTGTCGACGTAGAAGTACGCCGAGGTGCCCGCGGCACGCTTCTCCGCCGCCGTGACGGCCTCATCGACGGTGCCGCCCGCCTCGGCGGACTCGGCCGCGGCGAGCGCACAGAAGCCGAGCGCCATGGCGACCATCCCGGTGTCCACCACCCGAACCGGGACGGGTGCTTCGCGGGCCGCGACGACCGCCGCGTCGTAGGTGCCGGACAGTTCGGCGGACAGGTGCAGCGAGACGATGCCGGTGGCCCCGGACTCGGCGACCCTGCGGTAGGTTTCGGCGAACTCCTCGGGGCTGGGCCGGGAGGTGGTGACGGGGCGCCGCTTCTGCAAGGCCTGCGCCAGGGAACGCGTCGAGATCTCGGTGCCCTCTTCGAGGGCCCGGTCGCCCAGGACGACGGTCAGGGGTACCGCGGTGATGCCGTGGCGCTCCATCGTCCGCGGCGGCAGGTAGGCCGTTGAATCGGTGACGATCGCGACATGGCGGGACATGAGCTGGAGGTTACCTGGCGTAGCCCAGGGGCGGCAGCCCGCCCCCGCTTCCCCTGACCGGTACCGGCCGGATCAAGTGCTGCTCTCCGGGCGGGGCTTCTTCTGCCAGGGGTAGACCTGGCGTCGGCCGGGCGGGGTGATCGCGGGCTTCACAGGCTCCTCGGAGGCGGCCGAATTCGGTGCCTCCGGCCAGCTCTGGCGGTCGCCCGGGCCGTCCGCGGCCTCGGGCCACGGCGGGGTGTCGGACGCGGGGGCCGGACGGGTCCAGTGCCGCAGGGCGTCCGCCTCGACGCCGATCTGTGTGCTCAAGGTGTCCAGATCGTCGTCGGCGAACCGGCGGGCCCGGTCACGGGCCGCCCAGCGCAACGCGTCCGCGGACTCGGTGATGCGCTCGGTGCGGCGGCGCAGCTCGGGCAGCCGCCCGGCGAGCGTGACGCGGTCCGGCTCGGACTCCAGACGCCGCAGTTCGCCGTCGAGTTCGTGTCCGTGCGCGCTGAGCCTCTGGAAGAGGCCGAGGGACTCCTTCAGCGACTCGTCCTCGGCGACGCCCGCGTGCAACGCGTCCTGGGTGGCCCGCATCGAGGTGCGCAGGGTGAGCCGCAGCTGGGCGATCTCGGCCGCCGGGCCGATCTGGACCATGGACCTGGCGCGCAGTGTGTGATCCTCGACCGTGCGCCGGGCCTGCGTGATCGTACGGTCCACACCGCGCTTGGCGGCGCCGACCGCCTTGAACGTGACGTACGCCCCGCCGGCGACGAAGACCAGGAAGAGCAGGGCGAATACGACGATCACTGCTTCCACGGTGCTCCTCCTCCGCTCCCGACCACCCGACCGCTCTCGCACACGGCGTGGGTGGCCGCGCCCCTCAACGGTAAACGCAAAGGGCAGGCCCAGGGTTCCGGAAGAACCCCGAACCTGCCCGTAGGGGACCACCCGGAGGCGGCCTGCGGCGTTACGCCGTGACGATGTTCACCAGCTTCGGCGCGCGCACGATCACCTTGCGGATGTCGGCGCCGCCCAGCGCCGCGACGACCTTCTCGTCGGCCAGCGCGGCCTTCTCCAGCTCCTCCTCGGAGATCGCCGGAGGCACCTCCAGGCGTGCCTTGACCTTGCCCTTGATCTGGACGACGCAGGTCACGGTCTCGTCGACGACGTACTGCGGGTCGGCGACCGGGAAGTCCCGGTGCACGACCGAGTCGGTACGGCCCAGCTTGCGCCACAGCTCCTCGGCGATGTGCGGGGCCAGCGGCGCGATCATCAGCACCAGCGGCTCGGCGACCGTACGCGGCACGGCGACACCGGCCTTGGTCAGGTGGTTGTTCAGCTCGGTGACCTTGGCGATGGCGGTGTTGAAGCGCAGGCCCTCCAGGTCCTGGCGGACGCCTTCGATCGCCTTGTGCAGGGCACGCAGCGTCTCCTCGTCGGGCTCGGCGTCGGTGACGGTGATCTCACCGGTCGCCTCGTCGACGATGTTGCGCCACAGCCGCTGCAGCAGCCGGAACTGGCCGACCACCGCGCGCGTGTCCCACGGCCGGGAGACGTCCAGCGGGCCCATCGCCATCTCGTACAGACGCAGCGTGTCGGCACCGTACTCGGCGCAGATCTCGTCCGGAGTCACCGCGTTCTTCAGGGACTTGCCCATCTTGCCCAGCAGACGGGTGACCTGCTCGCCCTCGTAGAAGTAGGTGCCGTCCTGCTCCTCGACCTCGGCGGCGGGGACCGGGAAACCGCGGGAGTCGCGGTAGACGTAGGCCTGGATCATGCCCTGGTTGAACAGCTTGTGGAACGGCTCGGCGGAGGAGACGTATCCCAGGTCGTACAGGACCTTCGACCAGAAACGGGCGTACAGCAGGTGCAGCACGGCGTGCTCGGCACCGCCGACGTACAGGTCGACACCGCCGTGCGGCATGCCCTGGCGCGGGCCCATCCAGTACTGCTCGATCTCCGGGTCGACCAGCTGCTCGCTGTTGTGCGGGTCCAGGTAGCGCAGCTCGTACCAGCAGGAACCGGCCCAGTTGGGCATGGTGTTGGTCTCGCGGCGGTACTTCTTCGGCCCGTCGCCCAGGTCCAGGGTGACGTCGACCCATTCCTCGTTGCGCGACAGCGGCGTCTCGGGCTGGGTGTCGGCGTCCTCGGGGTCGAAGGTGCGCGGCGAGTAGTCCTCGACCTCCGGCAGCTCCAGCGGCAGCATCGACTCGGGCAGCGCGTGGGCGACGCCGTCCTCGTCGTAGACGATCGGGAAGGGCTCGCCCCAGTACCGCTGGCGGCTGAACAGCCAGTCGCGCAGCCGGAAGTTGACGGTGCCCTCGCCGATGCCCTTGCGGGCCAGCCACTCGGTGATGCGGGCCTTGGCCTCGACGACCGGCAGACCGTCCAGCTTGATGCCGTCGTTGGACGAGTTGATGATCTTCGCGTCGTACGACCCGAAGGCGTCCTCCCACGTCGCGGTGTCGGTGCCGCGACCGTCGGTCGGCTCGACGATGCAGACGATCGGCAGCTCGAAGGCGCGCGCGAACTCGAAGTCGCGCTGGTCGCCGGCCGGGACGGCCATGATCGCGCCGGTGCCGTAGCCCATCAGCACGTAGTCGGCGATGAAAACCGGGATCTTTTCGCCGTTGACCGGGTTGGTCGCGTACGCACCGGTGAAGACGCCGGTCTTGTCCTTGGCCTCGGCCTGCCGCTCCACCTCGGACTTGGCACCGGCCTGTGCGCGGTACGCGGCGACGGCCTCGGCCGGGCCGGCGTGGCCACCGGTCCACACGTCGCGGGTGCCCTCGGGCCAGGCGGCCGGGACGAACTTGTCGACCAGCGGGTGCTCGGGGGCCAGCACCATGTAGGTCGCGCCGAACAGCGTGTCCGGGCGCGTGGTGAAGACCGTGATGTTCTCGCCGTCGATGGGGAAGTCGACGCGGGCGCCCTCGCTGCGGCCGATCCAGTTGCGCTGCTGCAGCTTGATGGCCTCGGGCCAGTCCAGCGCCTCCAGGTCGTCCAGCAGCCGGTCGGCGTAGGCGGTGATGCGCATGTTCCACTGGCGCAGCTTGGCCTTGAAGACCGGGAAGTTGCCGCGCTCGGAGCGGCCGTCGGCGGTGACTTCCTCGTTGGCCAGCACGGTGCCCAGGCCGGGGCACCAGTTGACCGGTGCGTCGGAGGCGTAGGCCAGCCTGAACTCGCCCAGGACGTCACTGCGCTCGGCGGCGGTCAGCTCGTTCCACGCGCGCGTGTGGCCCGGTACGGAGCGCTCACCGGACTCGAACTGGGCGATCAGTTCGGAGATCGGGCGGGCCTTGTCGGCCTCGTCGTCGTACCAGGAGTTGAAGATCTGCAGGAAGATCCACTGGGTCCACTTGTAGTAGTCCGGGTCGATCGTGGCGAACGACCGGCGCTTGTCGTGGCCCAGGCCGAGCCGGCGCAGCTGGACCTTCATGTTCTCGATGTTGGCCTCGGTGGACACCCGGGGGTGCGTGCCGGTCTGCACGGCGTACTGCTCGGCGGGCAGGCCGAAGGCGTCGAAGCCCAGGGTGTGCAGGACGTTGTGGCCGTTCATCCGCTGGAAGCGGGCGAAGACGTCGGTGGCGATGTAGCCCAGGGGGTGTCCGACGTGCAGGCCCGCACCGGACGGGTACGGGAACATGTCCATGATGAACTTCTTGGGCCTGGCGACCAGCTCGGGGTCGCCCGCCAGGTCACCCTTGGGGTTCGGCGCCGCGTACGTGCCGTCGACGTCCCAGAAGTCCTGCCAGCGTGCCTCGATGTCGGCCGCCAGGGCAGCCGTGTAGCGGTGCGGCGCTGCCTCCGCCGACGTAGCGGCGGCAGCGGGGTTCGTCTCGCTCATGATCCTCAAAGCTCCATCGGTCGTCTCTGCCTGCGGCTGCGAACTTTCTAGAAACGAAAAATCCCCTCACACAGGAGGGGACGCCGCGCCGATGCCGACCAACCGTTTCGTCCGGCGGTCGGGACTGATCAGCGCGGCCCGCTAAGCAGAAGGCGTACGGCACGCATGGCGTCAGGGTACCGCAGCGCTTGAGCAAGCTGCGACGCGCTTACGTATCAACGGTTGACACGTGCGTCTAAGGCGACCATCGGGACGAGAGTTGAACCAGGTTCAAGATTTTCTTCGCGTACCGTCCACTAAGGGACACCACAAGGGCCACACCACTCTTTGATAACAACGCAATAACTCAAACCTCGTACTGATCGGTATGGCGCCACTTAGGCTGCGGCACCGGGACCGCTTTCCCGAACTGCTCGGAGTTGCCCCCATGAACCCTCGTCGTAGTAACAGCTCGCTCCCCAAGCCAGGCCGCTCGGCCTATGGGGTGGCATCCGCTGTCGTTCTGCTGCTCATACCCGTTGTCGTCCTGCTCGGAGGTGACTGGCTGCAGCAGTTCCTGAACTTCGGTGCGGGTGTGCTGGCGCTCGTCTGCCTCACCTGCTCGTGCATCTGGGGCCTGGTCGCCCAGGACCGGATTCTCCTCAACATCCGCCAGCGGATCGTGGCGCAGGCCATCCACCGGGTCACCGCAGTCGCCTCGATCGCGTTCCTGTTCGTGCACATCGGCGTCAAGATCGCGCTGGACCACGCCGACTGGATCGCGGCCCTGATCCCCTTCGGCTGGCTCGTCACAGGCAGCGGGGGCGCGAACCCGGGCAGTGCCACCCTCATCGGCATGGGCTCCCTGGCCGCCTACCTCATGATCTTCGTGGGCATCACCGGAGCGCTGCGCAACCAGTTCGCCACCCCCGCACCGGTCGCGGCCCGCTGGCGCGCGATGCACATGATGGCCTACCCGGCCCTGTGCTTCGCGGTGATCCACGGCCTGTTCGCGGGACGCGCGGCCAAGCCGTTCTTCATGATCTCGTACGAGCTGTGCCTGGCCGGGATCATCGCGGCCCTCGCCCTGCGTGCGGCGCCGCGCCCGTTCAAGCGCAGGTTCGCCGACCGGCTGGTCACGCTCCTGGGCGACTCGGCCCGGTCGAGCCTGAACGAGCTGGACGCCAGCCGCGCCCGGGTCAGCGAGTCCGGCATGTCGGGCTACGACGGCGGGCGTGAGCGCGAGCGCGAGCCGAGGCCGTCGCGGGCCGACACGGCGACCTCGCAGTCGAACCCGCTGTTCCCGTCCGCCGCACCCACCGCCGAGCCGGCCTCCGGCTTCGCGGCCGCCTACCGCGCCACGGCCGCGCCCGGCCAGCCCCAGTCGCCGTTCGCGGCCGGCCAGACCGCCCGAATGGAGCGGATGGACATGCAGGGCACCCAGGCCATGCCGCGCATGGACGGCCCCGCCAGCACCTCCGGCAGCTGGCCGATCCCGTCCCCGCCGCCGGTCGGCGAGGCGCCCCCGTCGGCGTACGACCCGCTCCAGGACACCGGATACAACATCCCGGTCTACGGCAATTCGGGCGCGGGTGGAGCGGGAGGACGTGATGTGTACGACACCGGTGAGACGAACGCCCGCTACGGGACGTACAACTCGAATGACACGTACAACAGCGGTCCCGCCAACGAACCAGCGCCCGGCGCGTCCTTCGACGCACCGGGTTCGGGCGAACCTTGGAACACGCCTTCCGGAGGCTATAGGTGAACGAGGCCCTGCCCGACGTCCCAGAAGTCCGCGTGGTCGGCCTTCCGCAGCTCACGTCGGGCTTCGACCTTGTCGAAAGACTCGATCTGCCCATGCACCTCAAGGTGCACGGGCCGCTTGAACCCCTGGGCGGGGAGCAGCTCGCGCAGCTCTCCGAACGCATCAACCTGAAGGGCCGCGGCGGCGCGGGCTTCCCCTTCCACAAAAAGCTGCGCTCGGTCGCCGAAGCCGCGATCAAGCGCGGCGTACGGCCGGTGGTCGTCGTCAACGGCAGCGAGGACGAGCCGGCCTGCCGCAAGGACACGGTGCTGATCAACCGTGCTCCGCACCTGATCCTGGACGGCGCCCTGCTGTGCGCCGAGGCACTGGGTGCCCGCACGCTCGTGGTGGGGGTCACCCGGGAGTCCACACAGCGCTCCATGGAGCAGGCGCTCGCCGAACGGGGTCTGAGCACCGGCCGCCGTTCGGCTCTGAAGGCGTTCGTGCAGCGCAACCCGGTCCGTATGGTCACCGGCGCCGCCGCGTCGCTGATCCGCTCGATCGACGGCGGCCCGGCGATCCCGCCCGGCCGCAAGACCAGCGCCTCGCAGAACGGTGTCGGCGGAGCGCCCACGCTGCTGTCGAACGCCGAGACGTTCGCGCAGCTGGCGATCGCCGCCCGTATCGGGCCGGAGCGCTACGGCAACACCGGTCTGTACGACGAGCCGGGCACCGTGATGCTGACGGTCTCCGGTGCGGTCGCCCGCCCCATGGTGATCGAGGTCCCCACGGGTGTGCCGCTGCGCTACGTCCTGCAGCTGGCCGGCGCCCCGCCGGTCCCGCAGGGCGTGCTGACCGGCGGCTACCACGGCAGGTGGATCGACGCGGCCACGGTCAACGAGGCGATCGTCTCCCGCAACTCCCTGGACGCGGTGGGCGGTGCGCTCGGCGCGGGCGCGATCCTGCCGATCACGCAGGACACATGCCCCCTGGGCGAGTCGCTGCGGGTCGCCCAGTGGCTGGCGGAGGAGAGCGCGGGGCAGTGCGGCCCCTGCTACCTCGGTCTGCCGGCGGCAGCGCGCGGCATGGAGGACATCCTCAACGGCGGCGGCCCCGCCGCGCTGGAGGCACTCAAGCAGGTCGCGAAGAACGTGAAGCGGCGCGGCGCGTGCTCGCACCCGGACGGCTCCGCGATGTTCCTCGAGTCGACGATCAAGGCGTTCACCGACGACTTGGCGGCACACGTCCTCGGTAACGGCTGCGGACGGCCCGTGGAGGGTGTTCTGCCGCTCTTCGAGGACGGCAAGATGCCTACGGGCATCCCGGGCGGCGGAGAGCCCGAGGACAACGGTGGCGGCAGCCGTCAGAAGATCTACGTCGACTGGACGCTGTGCCGGGGCCACGGTCTGTGCGCGGACATCCTCCCGGAGGTCTTCGAGCTGGGCGCCGACGGCTTCCCGACGGTCGCGCAGGCGAAGGTGCCGCGGTTCGCGGAGGCCAAGGCGATCCGCGCGGTGCGCCGCTGCCCGGCGCTCGCCCTGCGCATCGAGGAGGACACACGTTCGCAGGCGCCGGCCAAGAACCTGCCGGTTCTCTCGCAGGGCCGCGGCCGCCGGGCCCTGGGCCGCTGACCGCACCGCATCAGCACCACGACGAGCACCACATGTAAGGCGGGCCACCCGGTCGGGTGGCCCGCCTTACATGTGACACAAGTTTGCGGTGTTTCCGGACAACGGTTTCTGATGTTCCCGAACAACGCCGAAGGCGGACCGTCCATCCGGACGGTCCGCCTTCGATTTTTGTGGAGCTAAGGAGAATTGAACTCCTGACCTCCTGCATGCCATGCAGGCGCTCTACCAACTGAGCTATAGCCCCTTGTTTTGGTCCGCCGGGTTTCCCTGGCGGCGACGCCAACATTACACGGTCGACGGGGTGGACCACCAAATCGTTTCCGTTCTGTACGGATACGGACGCTACTGTCGGACTTCATGACCGTGATCGCGTTCTCCGGGACCCGACGCCGGGTGCCGGCTGCTCTGGGGACGTGCGTCCTGTCGTTCACGGCGTTCTGGGTGGCGCAGCGGGCCGCGCATGTGTCGATGATCGACCTGATGGTCTACCGGGCGGAGGGGACGACCGTCCGCGCGGGCGGCGATCTCTACGCGCTGCGTACGACGGCGGCCCATCTGCCGTCCACCTACCCGCCGTTCGCGGCTCTGCTGTTCACTCCGCTGACGCTGCTGGACGTCACGAGCATGCGCACGCTGGCGACGGCCGGGAATCTCGTCCTTCTGGTGGTGTTCGTCGGGCTGTCGATGCGGCTTGTGGGGCACGCGCGCGTGGAGGGCGTGCTGTGGGTCGCGGCGGCGGCGGTGTGGTGCGAGCCGGTGTGGACGACGGTGCGCTACGGGCAGGTGAATCTGCTGCTGTCCGTGCTGGTGCTGTGGGATCTGTCACGCCGTCCCGCCGAACGCCCGGACCGGTGGGCGGGGGTGGGCGTGGGGCTCGCGGCCGCGGTCAAGCTGACGCCGGCCCTGTTCGCGGTGTTCCTGCTCGCCACGGGCCTGGTCGCGCGCCTCGGAGGCCGGGACGGGGGCCCCTGGCTGCGGCACGCGCGCGGGGCGGCCGCCACCTTCGCGGGGGCGACCCTGCTGGCGGTGGCCACCCTGCCGTACGACTCGTGGCGGTTCTGGACCGCGATGGTGTTCCGGACTGGGCGGGTAGGGCGGGCCGAGGAAACCGCGAATCAGGCCCTGCGCGGCGTTCTGGCGCGGTTGCTGCACACTCCGGAGCCAGGATCCGTCTGGGCCGCCGCAGCGGCCCTGACGGCCGTCCTGGGGCTTGCTGTGGCGGTCGCCGCGGAGCTGCGCGGCCGACGGGCCTGGGCGGTGGCCGCGTGCGCGGTGACCTCGTTGCTGATCAGCCCGGTGTCCTGGTCGCACCACTGGGTGTGGTGCGTGCCCGTGGTGCTGCTGCTGTGGACGCGCGGGCATCGGGCTGTGGCCGTGGGCACGGTGGCGGCCTTCTGCTCGTACGCGCTGTGGTGGGTGCCACACGGGCAGGGACGGCCCGAACTGCACCAGAGCGCCGTCGGCTTGACGCTGTCGGCGCTGTACCCGGTCACCGGTGTGCTGTTCTTGGCGCTCGCCCGGACATCGTCGCCGAGGCCGGGCACTGCTCAGGACGTGCCGAAGCCCAGGCCGACGAAGCTCAGGCCGTGACGAACGAGTAGAACCTCTTGAGCGTGCAGTGCTCTTCGAGGAGGCGGCCGTAGATCGGCTCGCCCTCCAGCTCACGGTAGGTCTCGATCGGGTCGCCTTTTATGATCAGCGCCCGCGCGCATTCCTCGCACCAGTACTGGTAGTCGGGGTTGATCGGCTCCATGTCGCGGACGATCGGGGTGCCGCTCCCGCACCAGTCGCACTTCCGCCTGTGTGCACCCATCGATCAGCTCCAGCTGTGGCCGCAGGCCGTGCACACGTAGGAGATCCCGCCGTTGTCGCCCAGTACTTGGGCGACATGCACGGAACCGCAGGAAGGGCAGAGCAGCCGGGTGATCGTGTCCCGTATCAACGCAGCACCGAGGAGGTGGCCGCCCTCCCCAAGGATGCTCGCAGGCATCGCTACTCCTCCCGTCGGGCCGCGCCCCCTTCCGGCCGTTTGATTCTGCCACGGCCGGACCAATACGGTCAGCGACGCCTCAGTACCAGTCCGGACACAGCACCCACGGCCGCCGTTGCGGCCAGCGCCCAGGCACAGGCTGACAGCGCCTCCGCAGAGGTATACGCCCGTGGGCCCCCAAGTGACTCAAGCCGGTTCAAGAACAGTGTGCCGAACGCGGCGACCCCGATGAGCTGACCGAGCTGGGTGACGGTGGCAAGGAGGCCGCTGGCGTCCGCGGCGTCCTCGGGGCGCACGGTTGCGAGCGCGCCGGTGAGCGTCGGGCTGAAGGCGAGCGCGAGCCCCATGCCCACTCCGGCGTACGCCAGATAGAACCACGCGCCCCCGTCGCCGCCCCCGCGGAAGGCCGCTCCGACACCGGCCACGCCCAGCGCGGTCAGCGCGAATCCGGCGGGGGTCAGCACCCGCTGCCAGGAGGCGGGCCACCTGCGCCAGGTCAGGGCGACCGTGCCGAAGACGACGGCGGTCGGCGCGAAGGTGAGACCGGCGTGCAGCGCGCTGTAGCCGAGGCCGTTCTGGACGTGCAGGGTGAGCGTGAACAGGAACCCTGCGTTGACGGCCATGACGGCGAGGATGCGGAGGACGGCCAGCCCCATGCCGGGGTGGCGCAGCACCCTGGGTGCGATCAGCGGGGCGCCGCCGTGCCGGGCGAGCCGGGACTCGTAGCCGCAGAACAGCGCGAGAAGGACCACGGAGGCGGCCAGGGAGAGCCAGGACCACAGCGGCCAGGCCTCCTGCTGCCCGAGCACCAGGGGAACCGTCAGCAGCGACACGGCGGCGCCGAGCAGGACGAGGCCGGGCAGGTCCAGGCCGCGTGCCCGCTCGGCTCCGGATCCGGTGCCGGGCGGCAGGACACGCCGGCCCAGGACGAGGAGCACGGCGCCGACCGGCACGTTGACGAGGAACACCGGCCGCCAGCCGGTGCCGAACAGGTCGGCGCTGACCAGGACGCCGCCGACGACCTGGCCGGCCGCGGCGCCGACGGCCAGGACCGCGGAGTAGGCGCCGAGCGCCCGGATACGGGCCTCGCCGGTGAAGGCGCGCTGGATGATGCTGAGGACCTGCGGGATCATCACCGCCGAACCGGCGCCCTGCACCAGCCGGAACACGATCAGCTCGGTGGCGCCCTGGGCCAGGCCGCAGGTCAGTGAGGCCGTCGTGAACAGAGCGAGTCCGGCGAGGTGGACCCGGCCGTGGCCGAGCCGGTCGCCGAGACAGGCGCCGGTGATCAGCAGCACGGAGTAGGTGATGGCGTAGCCGGCGACGATCAGTTGCAAGTCGGCGCCGGTGGCGTGGAGTTCGGAACCCATGGTGGGAGCCGCGACGTTCACGATGAAGACGTCGAGCACGGCCATGAACAGGGCCGCGAGGACGACCGCGAGGAGCAGCCGGGGCCGGTTGTCGGTGCCGGGTGTTTCGATTGTCACAGGGCTCGGAGCGGGTGCGGGATCTGGTCCCGTCCGGGATGTCGTCGTCATGCGTCCGAGCGTGGCGACGGGCCGGTACGGGTGCCGAGAGCCCGTCGATGCTGGTACTGGCAGCACCTGGCAGGGGGTGGGCCGGGGGCGCACGCTGGAGGACATGACGACGGGGGCGTGACCATGGGGACGGCAGCACACCGCCGCAGGCCGGAGCTGGCCGCTTTTCTGCGCAGCAGGCGGGCCCGGGTGACACCGGCGGACGTCGGTATGCCGCCAGGGCTGCGCCGGCGCACTCCGGGGCTGCGCCGGGAGGAGGTCGCCCAGCTCTCGGGCGTGGGCGTGACCTGGTACACGTGGCTGGAACAGGGCCGGGCGATCAACGCGTCGCCGCAGGTGCTGGACGCGGTGGCGCGCACGCTGCGGCTTGACGCGCCGGAGCGGGAGCATCTGTACCGGCTGGCGGAGGTGGCGTTCGCGGCGGCGCCGGAGCGGTTGTCCCGGTCGGTGGGCGCGGAGGTGCAGGGCATCATCGACGCTCTGGATCCGCTGCCCGCGGTGGTGTACACGTCGCGTTACGACGTGCTGGCCACCAACACGGCCTACCGGGACCTGTTCCTGGTGCCGGAGACGGTGCGGATCGGCGTGCCGAACGTGTTGTGGACGCTGTTCACGGTGTCGGAGGAGGCCTGCCCGGTGGTGCACCGGGAGCGTGAACTGCCGACGATGGTGGCGACCCTGCGTTCGAGCTACGGCAGACATGTCGGCGAGGCGGCCTGGGAGGACTTCATACGGGCGTTGTCCCGGTCCAGTCCGCACTTCGCCCGCTTGTGGGCGAGCGGTGCGGTGGCGCAGCCGGGGCCGCGGGTGAAGACGTTCCGTCATGAGGCGGTGGGCGAGCTGCGGATGACCTCGCAGTCGCTGTCGATCGACGGGATGCCGGAGTCCCGGATCGTGGTCTACACGCCGGAGGACGAACGGACGCGGGAGAAGGTCGCGTTGCTGCGGGAGCGCAGGCAGCGGCTGTGGCCGGTGACGGACGAGGAGGCCGCCGAGATCATGCGGGAGTGGAACACAGAAAATCCCGACCTCTGAAGAGGACGGGATTCTCGTCACCGATCTTTGACAACTCGACAGTGTGTGGAGTGTCGATCTGTGGAGCTAAGGAGAATTGAACTCCTGACCTCCTGCATGCCATGCAGGCGCTCTACCAACTGAGCTATAGCCCCTTGCGTTCTTCCCGTCTCTCCGCTTGGCGGGGCGAACAAGAAGAACTTTAGCCTGCGACCTGCCGGAAAGTGAAATCCGGGTCCCGGGGCGGGCCGGGTGGCCGCAGGATCCTCGGCCGGCGGCCGAGGATCCTCAGTCGTCGTCGCCGAGGACGGGCTCCGGGAGGGTGCCGGCGTTGTGTTCCAGGAGCCGCCAGCCGCGGGCACCTTCGCCGAGTACGGACCAGCAGCAGTTGGTGAGTCCGCCGAGGCTCTCCCAGTGCTGGGAGTCCAGGCCGAGGAGGCGGCCGATGGTGGTGCGGATGGTGCCGCCGTGGCTGACGACCACGAGGGTGCCGTCCTCGGGCAGTTTCTCGGCGTGCCCGAGCACGACGGGGGCGGCCCGGTCGGCGACCTCGGTCTCCAGTTCGCCGCCGCCGCGGCGGACCGGTTCACCGCGCTTCCAGGCGGCGTACTCGTCGCCGTGGCGGGCGATGATCTCCTCGTGGGTGAGGCCCTGCCACACGCCCGCGTAGGTCTCGCGCAGCGCCTCGTCATGGACCACGTCGAGGTCGGTGAGAGCGGCGAGCTGGGCGGCCGTGTCGGCGGCCCGCCGCAGGTCCGAGGAGACGATCGCGTCGGGGCCCAGGGAGGCGAGGAGCCGGGCCGCACGGCGGGCCTGGCCGATGCCGGTCTCGGTGAGCTCGACGTCGGTGGAGCCCTGGAAGCGGCGCTCCACGTTCCACAGGGTCTGGCCGTGCCGCCAGAGGATGATCCGGCGGCCTCGGCCCTTGCGGTCGGTGACCTCTCCGGTGGCGCTCATCACCACTCTCCGCCCGGTTCTGCGGCGTCCTCGGAGGCCTTCAGCCGGGCATGCTCCGCGGCCTTGCCGCGGGTGGCCTTGGCGTCGGCGGGCAGCTCGATCTCCGGGCAGTCCTTCCACAGCCGCTCCAAGGCGTAGAAGACGCGCTCCTCGCTGTGCTGGACGTGGACGACGATGTCGACGTAGTCGAGCAGGATCCAGCGGGACTCGCGGTCGCCCTCGCGGCGCACCGGCTTGACGCCGAGTTCCTTCTGGAGGCGCTCCTCGATCTCGTCGACGATCGACTTGACCTGACGGTCGTTGGGCGCGGAGGCCAGGAGGAAGGCGTCCGTGATCGACAGGACATCGCTCACGTCGTAGGCGATGACGTCGTGGGCGAGCTTGTCGGCGGCCGCCTGGGCGGCGGCGGTGATGAGCTCGAGGGAACGGTCGGTGGCGGTCACTACTTGGCTTTCCGTCGGCGGTCGTTTGACACCAAGGGTCTCACGGACCGCCGAGCGCACCCCACGTGATTACTGCGTCACGTGGGGTGCGGCGTGGGGTGCTCAGGACGAGGACGGTTTGTAGTCCAGGCCGAGGACGACCGAGACGTCGGCGCCCGAGCCGACGGTGCCCTTCGCCACGTCCTTCGCGCCGAGTCCGAGGGTCTTGGCGACCTCGGTGGCGTTCTCCTTGTCGGCGGCGTCGGAGTACAGCACCTTGGAGGTGGTCTGGGTGCCGGAGGCCGTACCGCCTTCCAGGAAGGTGTAGCCGCCGTTGACAAGGACCACGCGGACCTTCTCGGTGTTGTCCTTGACGCCGGTGGCGTTCTGGACGGAGACCCGGACCGCGGAGCCGGCGCTGGGGCTCTTGGCGGTGCCGCCGAGGATGTCCTTGACGACGCTGGAGCTGGTCTGGGCGCTCAGGGTGCCGTCGCTCTGGACGGGCAGCAGGGCGGTCTTGTAGTCGCCGCCCTTGGCGAGGTCGGCGAGCTTGGCGAGGAAGGCGCCGAGGTCCTTGTCGGTGAGCGAGGGGTCGAGGATCTGCGCGAGGGTCTGCACCGTGGTCGTGGCGGCCGACGCGTCGGAGGACATCTTGCGCAGCACGCCCTGGATGACCTGGCCGAACCGCTCCAGCTGGGCGTTCTGGGCCTCGCCGGAGGCGCGGTAGGTGGCGTAGGCGACGGCTGCCTTGCCGCCGAGGGTCTGGTCCTTGCCCTTGTTGACCAGGGGCTCCGCGCCCTTCTTCTTGGTGCCCGGGTCGGGGACGTCGGCGTTGGTGTCGATGTCGATGTTGCCGACGAGGTCGACGAGGTTCTGCAGGTAGGGGGTGTCGAGACGCCAGGTGCCCTCGATGTTGGTGCCGAGGACGGTGTCGAGCTGGTCGCGGGTCCCGGAGGAGCCGTCGCCGTCGACGGACTTGGCGAGTGTCGTGGTGGTGCCGTCGTCGTCGGTGAGGGCGAGCGAGTTCGGCAGCAGGACGGTGCTGCCCTGCTTGGTGGTGGTGTTGTCGACGAGCAGTACGGTCGAGGTGCCGCTGCCCCCGGTGTTGTGCAGGTGGACGACGATCACGTCGCGTTTCTGGGCGGCCGCGGACGTCGTCGTACCGCCCTTGGCGCCGGAGGAGGACAGGCCGGGGATCTTTCCGGCGTACCAGAGGTAGCCGACGCCACCGACGGCTACCAGGGCGAGGACGACGACCAGGGCGATCATCCGGCTGCGGGCGCGGCGCTTGGCCTCTTCCCGGCGCTCGGTGCGGTTCTCGGTGAAGTTCAGCCAGTCGATGACGTCCTCGGAGTCACCGTCCGGTTCCTCGGCGAACGCGAACTGTCCGGTGTGGTAGTCCCGTTCGTCCCCGGGCTGCCGGGATCCGACGGGTTCCCCGACCGGCCCGGGCTGCTGCGGGATGTGCGCGGTCTGCTCGGCGACCCGGGGCTGCCGTCCGCTGCCTGCTGCCTGCCCGTAGGGGTCGTGGACGGCATGACCGCCGGTGCCGTACGGGTCGTAGGCGGGCGTGGACGGCTGCCGGCCGGTGTCGTGGACGGCGGACTGCCGGCCCGTGTCGTGGACGGACGGCTGCTGACCGGTGTCGTGGACGGACGGCTGCTGACCGGTGTCGTAGACGGCGGCCTGCTGCCCGGTGTCGTACGGCGGCGCGGCCTGCTGGCCGCCGCCGGCGTACGGGTCGTAGCCGTACCCCTGGCCTGCGTACGGGCCGTACGTCTGCTGTTGCTGTTGCTGTTGTTGCGCCGGGATCTGGCGGTACACCGGCTGCCCGTACTCGTCGTAGCCGACGAGTTCGTACTGGTCGCTTCCGTAACCCGCGTCGTATCGGTCGTTCACCGGTGCCCCTCTCGGCTCACTCGCCGCGGTACAGCTCGCGCTTGTCGATGTAGCGCACGACTCCGTCCGGCACCATGTACCAGATGGGGTCGCCCTTGGCGACTCTCGCACGGCAGTCTGTGGAGGAGATGGCGAGCGCGGGAACCTCCACCAGCGAGACGCCGCCCTCCGGAAGGCCGTGGTCGGTCAGGTGATGCCCGGGCCTGGTACAGCCGATGAAGTGGGCCAGGGAGAAGAGTTCCTCCGAGTCCCGCCAGGTGAGGATCTGGCCGAGGGCGTCGGCGCCGGTGATGAAGAACAGGTCGGTGTCGGGGTTGAGCGCGCGCAGGTCGCGCAGGGTGTCGACGGTGTAGGTGGGGCCGCCGCGGTCGATGTCGATGCGGCTGACGGAGAACTGCGGGTTCTCGGCGGTCGCGATGACCGTCATCAGATAGCGGTCCTCCGCCGGTGAGACCGCGCGGTGGGTCTTCTGCCACGGCTGCCCGGTGGGCACGAACACCACCTCGTCGAGGTGGAACTGGGCGGCGACCTCGCTGGCCGCCACGAGGTGCCCGTGGTGGATCGGGTCGAACGTTCCGCCCATGACACCGAGGCGGCGTTTGCCGGTGTGCGCGGGGCCCGCCGGCGTGTACCGCGGGGTTGTCACCGTGCCGTCGACGTGGCCGACCGCGTCATTCGCCGGACCGGTAGGCATGTCCTGCTCTCCCATGCGTGCAGACCCTACCGGCCCGGCCCGTGGGCCCCGTCCGGAGGACGGGTGCCGGGCTCGGCGGCCGGCTCAGCGGTCGCGATTGAAACGGGTGGTGATCCACAGCAGGAGCAGCAGGATGACGAACGCGCTGCCACCGGTGACGATCGGGTTGAGGCTCTCATGGTTGCCGCCTCCCTCGCCCTCGGCGGCGAGGGTGACCAACTGGGCAGCGGTGCTGTGGAGATTCATCATCTGCGGCAGGACCTATCGCGTGTGGACGGGATAAAGATGTCGGCCCATCGTATGCGGGCGGCCCGGCGGCGATCACGCCGACTCCTCCGTTGGGCCGACTCCTGCGTCACACCGGGCCGGGAACGATCCCGGCGGCTCAGTCGTCCTTCTGTTTGTACCCGCGCAGCAGGAACCAGGCGGTCAGCCCGCAGCCCAGGAACATGACGATCAGGACGACTCGGAGCAGGTCGCCCGAGCCCTGTTGCTGGGCGGCGCTCGCGGCCTGGGTGAGCCAGGCGGCCGGGGGGTTGTGCTCCATGGGGGACTCCTTCGGCTGTACTGCCCGTCCACGGTATATCCGCCTAGGCTGGGCCCTGTCTCGGGGGCACGGCAGACACTGACGCACATGGGGGATGACATGTCCGACGACGGCCACGAGCAGAACGGGCACGAGCGCGTGCCGAGCAGGCGGCGCAGGCGTTTCCCGGGGATCTCCTCACGTGCGTACGAGCATCCGGCCGACCGTTCGGCCCTGGTGGCGCTGCGCAGGCTGAGCGGCTTCGACACGGTCTTCAAGGCGCTCAGCGGGCTGCTTCCGGAGCGGAGCCTGAGGCTGCTGTTCCTGTCCGACTCGGTGCGGGTGTCGGACCAGCAGTTCACGCATCTGAACGACATGTTGCGGGACGCCTGTTACATCCTGGACCTGGAGAAGGTCCCGCCGATGTACGTCAACCAGGATCCGCAGCCCAACGCGATGTGCATCGGTCTGGACGAGCCGATCATCGTCGTGACCACGGGGCTCGTCGAGCTGCTCGACGAGGAGGAGATGCGGGCGGTCGTCGGGCACGAGGTGGGGCACGCGCTGTCCGGGCATTCGGTGTACCGGACGATTCTGCTGTTCCTGACGAACCTGGCGCTGCGCGTCGCCTGGATCCCGCTGGGCAATCTCGCGGTCCTGGCGCTCGTGACGGCTCTGCGGGAGTGGTTCCGCAAGTCGGAGCTGTCCGCCGACCGGGCGGGGCTGCTGGTGGGGCAGGATCTGCGGGCCTCGATGCGCGGGCTGATGAAGATAGCGGGCGGCAACCATCTGCACGAGATGAACGTGGACGCGTTCCTGCAGCAGGCGGAGGAGTACGAGGCGGGCGGTGACCTGCGCGACTCGGTGCTGAAGATCCTCAACGTGCTGCCGCGCTCGCATCCCTTCACCACGGTCCGCGCGGCCGAGCTGAAGAAGTGGGCGGAGTCCCGCGACTACCAGCGGATCATGGACGGTCACTATCCGCGGCGCACCGAGGACAAGGACGCCTCGGTCGGTGACTCGTTCAAGGAGTCGGCGGCGAGCTACGCGAGCGATGTGAAGAGCTCCAAGGACCCGCTGATGAAGCTGGTCACGGACATCGCGGGCGGGGCGGGCGGCCTGGGCGGCCGGGTGAAGCGGGGCTTCGACGGGTTCACGAGCGCGCCGCCGCCGAAGGACGGGCCTCCGAAGGACGGGCGGCCGCAGGACGGGCCGTCGCAGGACGCTCCCCCGCAGGACGAGGAGTAGCAGGCCGGGGTTGCGTCAGGTCTTCGGCTCGGCCGCCGCGGCCAGCGTCCCGCACAGGGCGGTTGCGCTGTCCCTGGCGAAGGGGTTCGTGCCCGCCGGGCCGCCCGCCTTGGCGGTCTCGCCGGCCAGCAGCGGGTTCAGGTGGCCTGCGGAGTCCTCTGCGCAGGACAGGGGCCCCGCCTGGACGTAGGAGACGACCAGCTGGGCCTGGCCCAGGCGCAGGTCGTCACGGTCGAAGCGGAAGGTCAGCTCGCGGCGGACGGTGAACAGGGAGGCCTGTGAGCCGGCCTGGGCCCCGGTGGGCCGCAGTGCGTAGACGAAGGTGTGGTCGGCGGTGACCTCCAGGGTGGTCGCATCGGCCTCGGTGGCCTGCAGGTTGCCCTGGACGCGGATCTTCGGGTCGGCGAGTTCGGCTCGGGTGGGGTCGAAGCGGACCAGCCATCCGGTGGGGGCGTGCCGGCCGTCCGCCGCGGGGTGGTCGAAGCTCTGGTCGAACTGGTCGAGCTGGCCGGGGTCGAGCAGCGCCCGCGCGGGCCGCACCTGGCTGCTGTCGAGGACCTCGGGGTAGAGCGAGGAGCGGACGAGGTAGTCCTTGACCGTGGTCAGGGCGGTGACGACCTGGCTGTCGGAGAAGTGCGCGGTCCCGCGGACCGCCGGCAGCGGTATCCCCTCGGCGCCGACGGCGTACTGTGCGGCGGGGCTGTGCGCGAAGAGGGTCTCGGCGTCGGCGGCACCGGGCACCTTGCCCTGCGGGGCGAGCGGTATGACGGCCATCCGCAGGGGTTCGACGGGCTGCTGGGCCTCCTGTGTGCCGTACGGGTGGCGGACGCCCATGTAGATGGCGGTGCCGAAGGCGACGAGGATCAGCAGGACGAGGACCAGGGCCTGCCGGGTGAGGCCCCGGCGCAGGGGCGGGCGACGGCGTACGGCGGGCGCGTGGTCGGTCATGCGTTCGCGCGCGGAGGACTCCTGGAGGCGGGCAGCGCGGACGAACGACTCGTCGAATACGACGGATCGGTACTCGTCCTCCCCACCCACGGGGCCGCCCTCGGGTGTCCCCCCGGGTGGGTCTCCTGGCCCGCCCATACTTTCAGAGTAGGTCTCGGGAGCCTCAGGTAAACGCCCAGCTACACGACAACTTCTGACAGGTTCTCACCAGAACCGGCAATCGCCGCTCAGGGGGTGCGCGGGACCACGGAAGCCGCCGGCTTGGCGGGCTGGGAGTAGTCGGCGGACACGGAGGGCGCCGCTGCCGTGCCCTGTTCCAGGCCGGTGGAGGGGGGCCTGGGCACCTGGTCGCGGCTGCCGCCGGAGGAGGCGCTGCGGTAGACCGCCGCGAAGGCGAGCGCGACCATGCCGATGCCCATGACGAGGGCGAGGACCCAGGCGACGGGGCGGTGCCAGCGGACGTGTCTGCCGTACTTCCCCGTGGCGCCGTACCGGTCTTCGAGTACGTCGGCGTCGTCCAGGTCGTCGAGGTCGTCGCCGGAGCCGAATTCGGGGCTGTAGCCGTCGTCGTAGCGCTCGCCTCTGGCGTGGGCGCGGCGGGCCTCGGCCTCGGAGGCCTCGGCTCTGGCCTGGGCGGCGGCAAGGAGGCGTTCGACCGCGGTCGGCTCGTGGATCACGGCCGCCTTCACGAAGGCCTCGTCGAAGACCACGGAGTCGAACTCTTCGTCCGACACCCCGCGGTCATGGTCGTCGTCGGGCTCCCAGCCGTCAGGGAACGGCGTGCCCCCCACGTCCTCCGGCACGGATCCAGAGTAGACCTGGGGGGTCAATTTGGGCAGACGGTATGGAAATTCATAGGCCCGGTGAGACGCCTCTCACGCCCGCCCGGGGCCACGTACGCCGTTCCGTGCGCCCGTACGCCGTACGGCGTCCGTGGTCGGGCCGTACGGGGGTCAGCGGCGGATGTGGCCGTCTCCGGTGACGATGTACTTGGTGCTGGTCAGCTCCGGCAGGCCCATGGGGCCGCGGGCGTGCAGCTTCTGGGTGGAGATGCCGATCTCGGCGCCGAAGCCGAACTGGCCGCCGTCGGTGAAGCGGGTGGAGGCGTTCACGGCGACGGTGGTGGAGTCGACCAGCTGGGTGAAGCGGCGGGCGGCCTGCTGGGAGGTGGTGACGATGGCCTCGGTGTGTCCGGAGGTCCACAGCCGGATGTGCTCGACGGCCCTGTCGAGGGAGTCGACGACGGCGGCGGCGATGTCGTAGGACAGGTACTCGGTCTCCCAGTCCTCCGGGACGGCCTCGACGACGGTGGCCTTGGATTCCTTGGCGTAGGCGAGGACGCGTTCGTCGGCGTGGACGGTGACGCCGGCCTCGGCGAGGGCGTCCAGGGCGCGCGGCAGGAACTCGGCGGCGATGTCCTGGTGGACGAGGAGGGTCTCGGCGGCGTTGCAGACGCTGACCCGCTGCGCCTTGGAGTTGATCAGGATGTCGATCGCCATGTCGATGTCGGCGTGGGCGTCGACGTAGACGTGGCAGTTGCCGGTGCCGGTCTCGATGACGGGGACCTTGGACTCCATGACGACGGTCTGGATGAGGGAGGCGCCGCCGCGCGGGATGAGGACGTCGACGAGGCCGCGGGCGCGCATCAGCTCGTGGACGGACTCGCGGCCCTCGCCGGGCACCAGCTGGACGGCGTCGGCGGGCAGCCCGGCGCCGCCGACGGCGTCCCTCAGGACCCTCACCAGCGCCGTGTTCGACTCGTAGGCGGAGGCGGAGCCGCGCAGCAGGACCGCGTTGCCGGACTTGAGGCAGAGGGCGGCGGCGTCGACGGTGACGTTCGGGCGGGCCTCGTAGATGATGCCGACGACGCCAAGGGGGACGCGGACCTGGCGCAGGTCGATGCCGTTGGGAAGGGTGGAGCCGCGGACGACCTCGCCGACCGGGTCGGGCAGTTTCGCGACGTCGCGGACGTCGGAGGCGATGGCACGGATCCGCTCGGGGGTGAGCGTGAGCCGGTCGACGATGGCTTCGCTGGTGCCGTTCTCGCGGGCCTTGGCGATGTCCTTGGCGTTGGCTTCGACGATCTCGCTGGTACGGACCTCCAGGGCGTCCGCGATGGCGAGCAGCGCGTCGTCCTTCACGGCACGCGGCAGCGGCGCGAGGTCGGCGGCTGCGGCCTTGGCACGGTAGGCGGCCTGGGTGACCGGGGACATGGCGTCGTACGGCGAGAGCGTGGTCATGAGGGAAGGGTAGTGCGCCCCGACGGGCCGTCCACGCGTCATCCCACACCGCGAGACGTGGATCAAAACGGGTGAATTCCGGCCGGTGTCGTGGACGGCGTCGGAGGCGGCGCGGGAAGCGGCTTCAGAAGGGGGCTTCAGAAGGGGTGGACGCCGACCGGTGTGGCGGGCGGCGGGCCGTAGCCCTCGGCGATCCGCTGGTGGTAGGTGGCGCGGTCGATGACCTCGAGACCGACGATCTCCCAGGCCGGCAGACCGGAGGTCTGGCGGTGCTCGCCCCACAGGCGCAGGGCGACGGCGGCGGCGTCGTGGAGGTCGCGGGCCTCTTCCCAGTAGCGGATCTCGGCGTGGTCGCAGGCGTAGCGGCTGGTGAGGAGGAACGGGTGGTCGTGGGCCAGTTGTTCGAGTCCGCGGCGCAGTTCCGGCAGCGGGACCTCGGCACCGCAGACGCTGAGGGTGACGTGCCACAGGCGGGGCAGGTCCTTCGGCTCCTCGTAGGTGTCCCCGGCCGCGACACTCGTCAGAGCACCGCGGGACGCCGCAGCCCCAGGGCGCACTCGTCTCACGACGGCCTCCTTCAGCTGTGCTCGTGCGGAACGTGTTCCTGAGACAAAGTTGAGCAGGCCGCAAGGGTTCGTGTGGCGGTTTTACGGAACGTCCCCCACCGGGGTCGGACGTTACGCCCCGTTTTACGGGTGCAGGATCACCAGGTCGTCCCTGTGTACGACCTCGCGTTCGTACGCCGGGCCCAGTTCGCGTGCCAGCTCCCTGGTCGAACGCCCGATCAGCTGGGGGATCTCCTTGGCGTCGAAACTGACCAGTCCGCGCGCGACCGGGCGGCCTTCGGTGTCGCGCAGTTCGACCGGGTCGCCCGCGCCGAATTCGCCCTCCACTGCGGCGATTCCGGCCGGCAGCAGCGATTTGCGGCCCTGTACGACGGCTCGGACGGCGCCGTCGTCGAGAGTGAGCGAGCCCTGCGGGGTGGAGGCGTGCTGAAGCCACAGGAGGCGGTCTGCGGACCGTTTGCCGGTGGGGTGGAAGTGGGTGCCGGTGTCCCCGCCGGAGAGCGCGTCGGAGGCGTGCACGGCGCTGGTGAGGACCACCGGGATGCCCGCGGCGGCGGCGATCCGGGCGGCCTCGACCTTGGTGACCATGCCGCCGGTGCCGACGCCCGCCTTTCCGGCGCTGCCGATCTCGACGCCCGCGAGGTCCTCGGGCCCCTTCACCTCCGCTATCCGGGAGGTGCCGGGCTTGCTGGGGTCGCCGTCGTAGACGCCGTCGACGTCGGAGAGGAGGACCAGCAGGTCGGCGTGGACGAGGTGGGCGACGAGGGCGGCGAGGCGGTCGTTGTCGCCGAACCGGATCTCGTCGGTGGCGACGGTGTCGTTCTCGTTGACGATCGGGAAGGCGCCCATCGCGAGGAGCTTGTCGAGGGTGCGGGAGGCGTTGCGGTGGTGGGCGCGGCGGCTCATGTCGTCGGAGGTGAGCAGGACCTGTCCGACGCGGACGCCGTAGCGGGCGAAGGAGGCGGTGTAGCGGGCGACGAGCAGGCCCTGGCCGACACTGGCGGCGGCCTGCTGACGGGCCAGGTCCCTCGGGCGGCGGCGCAGCCCGAGCGGGGCGAGACCGGCCGCGATCGCGCCGGAGGAGACCAGGACGATCTCCTTCTCTCCGCCGCTGCGGCTCTTGGCGAGGACGTCGACGAGCGCATCGACGCGGTCGGCGTCCAGGCCGCCGACGGCAGTGGTCAGTGAGGAGGAGCCCACCTTGACGACGATTCTGCGGGCCTCGCTCACGGCCTGCCTTGCCCTTGCCACCCTGCCGTCCGTCCCCTCGCGTCGTTGGGGCCGCCCCACCGCACCGGCCGGGCCGCCCCGCACGGAAATCTACGGGAAAAGGACCCGGCGCCGCACATCGGTCCAGTTCCCGGACAGCCGCCGCGTGCCCGTTCGCGGATCCCGGTCCGCACTCCTCGCCGACACTCCGACCGGCCGGCCCGAGGACGCGGACCGGCACGGCGTCCGGAAGCAGGGTCCCGCGTGGCGCTCACCGGGGTCCGGGCGCGGACGGGACCCAGGCCCGCCCGCACCACCGTCCTGGAGCGGCGCACGACGGCCATAGGGCCTCAGGGCCTCGCGGCCGGGTGGGGCAGCCGTGCGACCCGGCGTGTCAGGCCGCCGCGGCCGTTCCGCCTGATGTCGGCGTCCGGCCGTCACCGGCCGGCGCTCTCCTCAGGATCCGGCGGGCCTTCCGCGCGGCGCGGCGCAGGAACATGTCGGCCGCGCTCTCGCGGTAGCCCTCGACCTCGCGGGCCTCACGCGGTTCGGCGAGGTAGATCCGGTCGGGAACGCCGGCCGACTCGGAGCGGAAGAACGGGTAGGCCAGGTAGACGCGGGTGCCGCGCTTCTCCAGGATCGCTTCGGGCTGCTTCTGTGCCCGTACGAACTCGATGACGTCGGGAAGAAGTTCGGGACGTTTCACGGCGACAAGGTGGAGCCGCAGCCGTTCGTGGACCCTGAGCCGGCGGGCGACTTCCGGGTTCCAGTAGGCGTCCATCAGCGGCCCGGCCAGCTCCAGCTTGTGCCGCCGCACCTCGTCGTCGTCCTTGAGGAACTTGGGGCCGAACTGCGGGAGCAGGGTGACCAGGAACGGCCGGACCATGAGCGCGTCGCGTCGCGGTCCTGCCGGAACCATGTCGGCGATCAGGTTCATCAGGGCACGCGCGGAGTCGAAGCGGAGGGTGTAGCTGCCGGTCTTGGTGACGTGTTTGCCGTCCTCGCGGCCGACCAGGTAGTAGCAGGGGTAGTCGGCGATCACGGAGACGCCGTCGGCCCGCAGGTAGGCCTCCATGGTGAACAACGCGTCCTCGCCGGTCCACAAGGACTCGTCGAAACGCATGTCGTGCCGTTCCAGAAGGGCTCGGCGGAACAGTTTCTGCGCGCTGAGCGTGAACTTGATGTTGGAGGAGAAGATGTCGGTACGTTCGAGCGTCTGGCCCCACATCGTCGTCGGGGGTTTGCGGTTGATCCCCTCGACCTTGCCGAGGACGACGTCCGTGTTGTTCTTGTCGGCCATGGCGACCATGCGTTCCAGGGCCTCGGGGCCGAGCCGGTCGTCGGCGTCCAGGAAGAACACGTAACGGCCGGCGGCCTTGGCCAGGCCGACGTTGCGGGGGCCGCTGGGGCCGCCGGAGTTCTCCTGCCGGATCACGGTCACCGGCATGGCGGCGCGGGCGGCGAACTCCTCCAGGCACTCCCCTGTGCCGTCGGCCGACCCGTCGTCGACCGCGATGACCTCCATGCGTACCGGGTCGAGGGTCTGGCCCTCGACGGAGGCCAGGCACTCGACGAGATACGGCATCGCTTCGTACGCCCCGATGATCACGGTCACATCAGGCTGCGCAACGACGGTCACGTTTCCCCCTAGTCAATGTTGCGTTCCCCCTGAGTCGTCTCGAACGCAAGGTCTTAGATGGCCGACCGGTACGGCGGGTTGCCTCGCGGAACACTTTCAGTGGCCCAGTTCACATGGCGCACAGACAGCCAGGCGGTGTACATCGGGTTACGTCGGACAGTACGGGCAGGCGGTAAGAGCTGCTCACCGTGAGCGGCGTAGCGTGGGTAAGAAAAGACGCGGTCGTTTTCCGGGCAAAGGTAAGAAGAGGTGCCGGCGCGGACGCCGAACGGGCTGGGTCCCGGGGACTTCTCCCCCGGGACCCAGCCCGTTCGGTGTTCGTTCGTCGTCGGCGTCAGCCGGCGGTCGCGCCCTCGGGGTCGCCGGCTGCGATCCGGGTCTCCTGACCCAGGTTCCGCGCCTCGGCCTTGCGGGCGAGTGCGGCGACCGCGCTGTTGAACTGCTCGATGGAGGTCGGCTCGTCCGGTCCCAGCAGATAGCGCTTGAGTTCGTCACGGTCCGCGGCCAGCGGATCGGCGGACGGGTCGCGTACTGCGTCGAGCAGACCGCCCAGTTCCTTGGCGCTGTTGGAGAGGATCACGGCCGCGCGGACTGCGGTGTTGGCCCGCTTGAACTCCTCCACGCCGAGGCCGGCGGAGTCGGTGACGGCGTACGGCTTGCCGCTCGCGATGAAGTCGGAGACGACACTGGAGATGTCGGAGACCATCGCGTCGGAGACGTTGAAGCAGTCGTAGAGAAGCGGTTCGGCACCGCTGACGACGGCGTGCTGGTACGACGGCAGGGACTGCCAGTAGGCCTCGTTCCACTCGGCGCGCAGCCGGGTGACCTCTTCGTGCTTCTTCAGGTCGGCGATGTCGTCCCGGCTGGCCTCGGCCTCGTCGCGCTTCTCGTCGCCGGCGCGGGTCAGCTCGGCCAGCCGGGTCTCGATGCGGGTCAGCTCGGCCTGCGCCGCGGCCTGGGCGGCCGCGTCGACGGTGAAGCGGGAGTCGGTGGCCCGCTGGGCGGCAGCCTTCTCGACGAGAGCGGTGACGCGCCGGTGGGCGGCGCCGGCTTCGGCGCTGACGGTGCCGGTGAAAGGGTGCGGCTTGTAGACGATCCGGACCGGCGGGTCGGCCTTGATCAGCTTCTTCACGATGTTCTCGCCGGCGAGCACGAGAGAGGTGTTGCCGGGGTTGCCGTCCCAGCCCTCCCAGGTGGGCGTGTAGAGAACGGTGGGGCAGCGCCCGTCGGCGGCCCCGCGGCCGGGGCCGTCGGGGACGCCGTGCCAGCTCTGGATGGGGGCCAGCTGCGGGCGGCCGACCTCGACGATGTCGTCGTCGCGGACGCCGACGTCGGCGATGGCGTAGCGGTCGCGGCCCGCACGGCCGGCGGTCCACACCTCGTCGTACGCCTTGCTGAACGGGTTGACGCTGGCCAGCTTGTCGCTGTCGCCGTGGCCGATGAAGACGTGCTTCATCGTGGGTTCGCGCAGCAGGTGGATGTTCTTGCCGACGTTGGCCGCGTAGAGAGCGACGCGGACCGTGGAGAGGTCCATGTTCATCAGGTGCACACCGCCGGGTACGCAGATGACAGGGGCCGTGGTCGGGGCGAGGTTCTGCAGGATGACCCGCTCGCGCAGCAGGATCAGCGGACGGGAGTCCAGCTGTTCCATGGTCTCCAGCCACATGTTGACCTGGTAGGCGGAGTCCTTGGAGCCGGAGAAGTACAGGACGGTCTCGGGCTTGTACTCGCCCAGCCAGTCGTCGACGGCGGCGAGCACGGTGTCCGCGTCCGGCGGGGTCTTGCGGCCGCGGACGTACGGCATCAGTACCAGCACGTAGAGGGAGCCGAGGCCGAGGGTGAGGGCGATGCCGATGAATCCGGCGACCGCACTGTCCGTCACCGCCGAGACCAGCAGGCCCACGACGGCCGCGAGGTCGAGGTGGAGCATCTTCTCGGCGGAGCGGTCGAGCAGGCTCAGCGGCGGGGCGTCCGGGATGTTGATGCGTGACTTCAGGTCGACGTTGCGGGTGGCGACCGGCATCCGGCGGCGGTTGCGGATGAGGGTGACCAATGCGCCGTGCGGGGCCTGAAGGCCGTAGAAGGCGATGAAGCAGGCGATCGCGCCGTAGAAGATCAGGTGGTTCGAGAGATCCATGCGGGCCAGCAGCAGGATCAGCAGCAGCTGCCGGATCAGGAAGCGGATCGACAGACCGGCCCGGACCTTGCTCAGGCGGCTGATGAGGTAGCTGCCCTTGCGGTGCAGGTAGTGGTCCGCCAGGTACGTGACGGCGGCCGCGGCCGCGAAGGCGTAAACGCTCGGGACGAGCGCGGCGATCATGAGCACCGGGAAGCCCAGCATCATGAGTGCCGCCGCGGCCAGCTCGGCCGCACTGCCCACCCGGGCGACGCGAATAGCGGTGGATATCACGGAGAACCTTTTGCTGACAAAAAGGCCTGTATTTGACCTTGCGGACGATCTGATGTGGTAGTCGATCTGGGTTTTTACGGGTTCAGGCCCCTGTGAATGCTGTCCACGAACGCGCAACCACAGAGGCCTGAATAACAGATGACTAATGGAGGCCGATTATGCCACGCCGTCCTGTCGGTCCAGGACACTGGCCAGTGCCTGCTCGAAGCCGGAGGCCTGGCCGGCGGCCGCCGTCGGGTCCTGCTGGCGGACGTCGATGACATGGCCGGTGAGCTCGGAGAGCAGTACGTCGAGGGAGGTGCGGGCGACGGCCTCGGAGGAGAGCAGCGAGCCCGTGGGCTCCTGACCGAAGGCCTTGGTGCGCATCGGGGTGGCGGTGCGCTCGGGGTTGATGCAGTTGACCCGGATGGAGTCGCCGGCCCACTCGTCGGACAGTGCCTGGGTGAGGTTCACCATGGCGGCCTTGGTCGAGGAGTAGAGGCTGTACTCGGCGCGGCCGCGGGTGTAGCTGCTGGAGGTGTAGAGCAGCAGCTGGCCCTTGGTCTCGGCGAGGTACTTGTAGCTGGAGCGGGCGATCTGCACCGGGGCCAGGTAGTTGACCTTCAGCGCCTCTTCGATGGTGGCGTTGTCGGTCTCGGCGAGCTTGCCGATGCGCAGCACGCCGGCCGTGTTGACGACGTGGTCGATCCGGCCGGTCTCGGCGTACGCCTTGGACAGCGCGTCGTCGACCTCCTCCGGGTTCTCCACGTGGGTGCCGGTGGTGGAGCGGCCCAGGGCGTAGACGCTCGCGCCGTAGGACTCGGCGAGTTCGGCGATGTCCTTGCCGATGCCGTACGAGCCGCCGAAGATCACCACGGTCTTGCCGGTGAGCAGCTCGCGGTAGGCGTCCTCGCCGTTCTGCTCGGGCGCGGCCGTGGAGGCGAGCTGGAAGAGCTTGTCGGCGATGAAGACGTCGACGGGCTGGGTGACCTTCATGTTGTACTCGTCGCCCGCGACGACGTGGATCGGCACGTCCGGCAGGTACTTGAGCACGACGGAGCAGTCGTCGGTGGCCTGGAAGTTGGGGTCGCCGGCGGCGACCTCGTAGGCCCGCTTGATCGTGGACAGCTTGAACGCCTGCGGGGTCTGGCCGCGGCGCAGCCGGGAGCGGTCCGGGATCTCGGTGATGAACTCGCCGTCCTGGCCGTGCGTGCGGGTGACGATGATGGTGTCGGCGGAGGGGATGGCGACGTCGACGGCCTGGTAGCGCTCCAGTGCGGCCACACAGTCGTCGATGACGCGCCGCGACAGCAGGGGGCGTACGGCGTCGTGGAAGAGGACGTTGCGGTCCTCGCCCTCGGCCAGGCCCTCGCCGAGCGCCTCGATGGCGCGCTCGGTGGTCTCGTTCCGCGTGCTGCCGCCCTCGATGATCTTCTTGACCTTGGTGAACCCGGCCTTGGCGACGATCTTCTCGATGTCGGGGACGTAGCCCGGCGCCATCAGGACGATGATGTCGTCGATCGTGTCCGCGTTCTCGAAGGTGGTCAGGGTGTGCTCGATGACTGCCTTGCCGGCGATCTTCAGCAGCTGCTTGGGGATCGACAGACCCACCCGCTGACCGGTGCCACCGGCCAGGATCACTGCGGTGGTTCGGGGCTTGGCTATGTGCTGGGACACAGGTGACCTACCTTGGGGCATCAGGGAACCTGGAAATGGTCCCACTTCGGGTTACCGCTGTGCAAGGTGAGCGCCCTCCAGTGCATATGTGCCCGCAACCTTTCATTCACCTTGGATCGCTGGTGATGGGCGTCGCCTGTCGGACGTCCGGGGAAGTTCCGTGAATTTGCTGTGAGTAACTACACAGGCCATTCCGATTGCTGTGCGTGACATGGCGCACGCCTCAGGAGCGCCGAGCCGTCCCGCTTCGGACGGCTTAGCAGGGCTGCATCGTCCGGCTGCAACGTCTCAGCACAGCTAAGCCGTCATCCCCCGGCGCGGCCTCTCAGCGCCTTCGCAGCTTCTTGAGACATCGGTGCCCCAGTACCCGTACGAGCTCCTTCGACGACGTCTGGTGCACCGTGCGGGACTTCGCCTCGGCGGTGTGGCGGACCGGGGCGGCGGCCGCTGCGGCGAGAGCGCCGTACAGGGCCTGGGCGGCGACCTCCGGGGCGATCCGGGCTTCGGCGGCGGGCGGTCCGGGCTGTGCGGGTATGGCGGGCAGGGCGCAGAGCAGTGCCGGGTCGCCGATGATGCGGACGCCCATGGTGTCGATGCGCTCGACGATCTGGGCGCCGATGCGGCCGGCGGCCTCGACGGCCCAGGCGGGGGTGGAGATCTTCACATCCTTGCCGGTGGGACTGCACGCGTTCTTCATATGCATGACGGCACCGTTGCGGACGAGCTTGGAATAGAGCTCGTCGGGCAGTCCATTGCCGCGGAATTCCACGTTGAGCTTTCGCAGCATTTCGGTCTCGGCGAGGGTGAGGGAACGGTTCGCCGTGTCCGGGACGGCCTGGAGCAGGTTTTCGGGCAGGCCGAGGAGCTCTTCGAAGGTGCGCATCAGGCCGTCGCGGTCGCTGTCGTCGACCACGACGACGGTGATCCGGTCGGCGCCGACCGCGCGGACCCAGCGTTCGACGAGCCGGTCGTGCCGGTGGCGGCGCCAGAAGCTGGGGTTGGGCTTCTCGTAGGGGGCCTTGCGGAGCATGTGCTCCAGCCAGTTCTCGTAGCCCATGCGCAGCCCGTTCTGCACGTACTGCTGCCACTGCGAAGGCATGATCTTGGCGATGGGGCGCAGTGTGACGAGGATGTGGACGCGGTCGCCGCCCAGTTGCCGGACGATGCGGGCGATGGTCTCGTCGTCGGGGGCGTCGGCGAAGAACTCGCTGCTGATCACCGACGTACGGGTGCCGGTGGCCTCGACCTGCTCGATCAGCCGCGTCCAGTGCTTCTCGGTGGGCACGGCGTCGCCGATCATCGCGGGCCGGGCGCAGGCGGCGAGGGCCGCCTCCATCGGGTGCCGGGTGGCCGCGGGGAACTCCACACCGTGCTCGGGCAGCTTGCCCTTGGCGGCGAACAGAGCGCCCTGGATGGCCGTGGTCCCGGTTTTGTGCGGGCCTATGTGCAGCAGGCGGGTGCCGGCGGGCAGGGCGGCAATGGGACCGATGGGGCCTATCGGGGCGTTCTTCACCGGGGCTTCGCCTCTCGTGCAGTCCGTCTCCATGGTTAACGAAAGGTAAGACGTTTACCTTAGGTTCACCTGAGAGGAGCCTGGGACACAGATGAGTCCCAGGCTCCAGTTACACGGACTTGACGTTCACGGCACCCGCATCGCGGGTCTCACCACGCGTACGCCGGGCCGACGGCGCTGCTACTCGAACGGGTCGAACTCGTCGTACTCGCCCAGTGCCTCGTCCCGCTCCGCCTGCCGGTCGCGGCGGCGCTGCACGGCGGGCCGCTGCTCCTCGAAGCGGTGGTCCTCGCCGCGGCGGCCGAGCATCTCGGCGCCGGACATCATGGACGGCTCCCAGTCGAAGACGACGGCGTTCTCCTCGGGGCCGATGGCGACGCCGTCGCCGCCGCGGGCGCCCGCCTTCATCAGCTGCTCTTCCACGCCGAGGCGGTTGAGGCGGTCGGCGAGGTAGCCGACGGCTTCGTCGTTGTTGAAGTCGGTCTGCCGGACCCAGCGTTCGGGCTTCTCGCCGCGGACCCGGTAGAGGCCGTCCTCCTCCTGGGTGACGGTGAAGCCGGCGTCGTCCACGGCCTTGGGCCGGATGACGATGCGGGTCGCCTCTTCCTTGGGCTTCGCGGCGCGTGCCTTGCCGACCAGCTCGCCGAGTGCGAACGTCAGCTCGCGCAGGCCCATGTGGGCGACCGCCGACACCTCGAAGACGCGGTAGCCGCGGGCCTCCAGGTCGGGGCGGACCATTTCCGCGAGGTCCTTGCCGTCCGGGACGTCGATCTTGTTGAGGACGACGATCCGGGGCCGGTTGTCGAGGCCGCCGTACTGCTTGAGCTCCTCCTCGATGATGTCGAGGTCGGAGACGGGGTCGCGCTCGGACTCCAGGGTGGCGGTGTCGAGGACGTGCACGAGGACACTGCACCGCTCGACGTGGCGCAGGAACTCCAGGCCGAGGCCCTTGCCCTGGCTGGCGCCGGGGATGAGGCCGGGGACGTCGGCGATGGTGTAGACGGTGGATCCGGCGGTCACCACGCCGAGGTTGGGCACCAGGGTGGTGAACGGGTAGTCGGCGATCTTCGGCTTGGCTGCGGACAGCACCGAGATCAGGGAGGACTTGCCGGCGCTCGGGTAGCCGACCAGGGCCACGTCGGCGACGGTCTTGAGCTCCAGGACGATGTCCTGGAGGTCGCCGGGCTCGCCGAGCAGCGCGAAGCCGGGGGCCTTGCGGCGGGCGGAGGCCAGCGCCGCGTTGCCGAGGCCGCCGCGGCCGCCCTGGGCGGCGACGTAGGAGGTGCCGTGGCCGACGAGGTCGGCGAGGACGTTGCCCGCCTTGTCGAGGACGACGGTGCCGTCCGGGACCGGGAGGATCAGGTCCTGCCCGTCCTTGCCGGCCCGGTTGCCGCCCTCGCCGGGCTTGCCGTTGGTGGCCTTGCGGTGCGGGGAGTGGTGGTAGTCGAGGAGCGTGGTCACCGACTGGTCGACGGTCAGGATGACGTCGCCGCCGCGGCCGCCGTTGCCGCCGTCGGGGCCGCCGAGCGGCTTGAACTTCTCCCGGTGTACGGAGGCACAGCCGTGGCCTCCGTTACCCGCGGCGATGTGCAGCTCGACGCGGTCCACGAAGGTGGTCATGGTGCAGTGCCTCCAGATACGAACAAACAGAACAAGCAGAATAAGCGGAACGAACGGAACATGCCGCTACGCGGATGCGTACGGGTGTCACCGATGTCAACACGCGAAAGGCGGACCCGCCTTCCCGATCGGGAAGTGAGGTCCGCCTCGCGAGACGTTCGGTCTGAGTCGTGCAGTCAGCAGACTCAGGCGACCGGAACGATGTTCACGACCTTGCGGCCACGGTGGGTGCCGAACTGCACCGAACCGGCCTGCAGGGCGAACAGCGTGTCGTCGCCGCCGCGGCCGACGCCCGCACCCGGGTGGAAGTGGGTGCCGCGCTGGCGGACCAGGATCTCGCCCGCGTTGACGACCTGACCGCCGAAGCGCTTCACGCCGAGGCGCTGAGCGTTGGAGTCACGACCGTTACGGGTGGACGATGCGCCCTTCTTGTGTGCCATCTCTCCTCAGTCCCTTACTTCGCAGCCGCGGGGATCTCAGTGACCTTGATCGCCGTGTACTGCTGGCGGTGGCCCTGACGACGACGGTAACCGGTCTTGTTCTTGTAGCGCAGAATGTCGATCTTCTGGCCCTTGTGGTGGTCCACGACCTCGGCCTGGACCTTGATGCCGGCCAGCACCCACGGGTCGCTGGTCACGGCGTCGCCGTCGACGACGAGCAGGGTCGAGAGCTCGACCGTGTCGCCAACCTTGGCGGTGGAAATCTTGTCAACCTCAACGATGTCGCCGACAGCAACCTTGTGCTGGCGACCACCGCTGCGCACGATGGCGTACACGCGGATCTCACTCTCTCGCTCGGGAACGGCACCCCCGCAGTCCAGCCGTCCGGCACGCGGTCGGCCTCTCCGAGTCGGCCGGTGCAGGGCACCGAGCGCTTTGGAGGACGAGGTTTACGGGGATGTGGCGCGCCCATATCCAAGGACACGCCGACGGTCAACAGTACGGGGCCGTACGGAGGGGGTCAAACCAGGCTGGTCACGATCTCCACCGCACCTCCCTGGTCTCGGTCGGCTGCTCTAACCGGCTGCAGTTACCCTGTGACCCCAGTCATCCATTGCTTGGTCACCGGCTGTACACCCACCAGACACGTCCCACGGGGGACTTCCTGTAACAGGAGGCAGGTAACAGAGATGTCGATCAAGGTGAGCGTCATCATCCCGGTCTACAACCCGGGAAAATACATCCAGCCCTGCATCGACTCCCTGTTGAGGCAGACGCTTCCCGCGAAAGAGTTCGAGGTTCTTTTCGTCGACGACGGTTCGACCGACGACAGTCCCGCCGAACTGGACGCCCTCGCCGAGGAGCACCCGCATTTCCGGGTGATTCACATACCGAACTCGGGTTGGCCCGGAAAGCCGAGGAACATCGGCGTCGGCGAGGCGAAGGGCGAGTACGTCCAGTTCGTCGACCAGGACGACTACCTCGCCTCCGACGCGCTGCGCCGGCTGTACGAGATGGGGCACCGCAACGGCTCCGACATCGTCATCGGCAAGGTGGCCAGCAACTTCCGGGGTGTGCCGCACGGTGTCTTCAAGGTGGACCGGGAGAAGTGCACTCTCCAGGACGCGCCGCTGTACGACAGCCTCACGCCGCACAAGATGTTCCGCACCGAATTCCTTCGCGAGAACAAGATCGCCTACCCCGAGGGCAAGCGGCGCCTCGAGGACCAGCTGTACATGATGGAGGCGTATTTCCCCGCCAAGGTCGTCTCGATTCTCGGCAGCTACACCTGCTACTACTACTCGAAGCGCGACGACGGGAAGAACGCGGGTTCGGCCAGGATCGTCCCGTCGGGCTATTACGGAAACCTCCGTGAGGTTCTCGACGTCGTCGTCGCCAACACCGAGCCGGGAGAGTTCCGGGACCTGCTGCTCCGCCGTTTCTACCGTGTGGAGATGCTCGGCCGGCTCAGCGAGCCTTCCGTGCTCAATTACGACGAGGCCTACCTCGACGAGATGTGCGACGCCATCCGTCCGTTGGCCGACGACTTCATGAACGACGGCGTGCACAACGGGCTCGGCGCCCTCACCCGCGTCCGCTCCACCCTGCTGCGCCGCGACGACCGGCAGGGTCTGGTGCAGTTCGCCCGCTTCGCCAAGTCGGTCAAGGGCACGACCCGGCTGGAGCACGCCGAGTGGCGGCCCGACGGCAAGATGGCCGTCACCGTCAGCGCCCGGCTGGTCCACGGCGACGACGGCGAGCCGATCAGGCTGCTGCGCCGTGACGACCGGTTCTTCGTGCACCCCGAGCTGACCAAGAGTGTGCTCGAGGACGGCGAGCTGATCGACATCACGGACGAGCTGGACCAGTTCAAGGCCGAGATGTCGCTGCGCAACCGGGAGACGGCCGTCGAGTGGCCGTGCCCCTCCGAGTTCACCCGGCACGTCGAGGACCTGGGCGACGAGGCCTGCGAGGTCGTCCTGCGCGGCAGCGGCGTGGTGAGCACCCAGGGTGCCAAGGGACGCGGTCCGGTCTCCAAGGGCTTCTGGGACATCTGGGTCTCGGTGCGCGGCCTCGGTCTGGTCCGCAAGGCCCGGGTCGGCGCCGACCGCGCGGCCCATGTCGACGGCGATGTGCGCCCCGCGCTGCTGGGCTCCCCGGCCCGCCCGGTCATCCCGTACTTCACCGACCCGCACGGCAACCTCACCCTCGACGTCGCCCGCCGCGGCAAGAAGCTGGTGCCGTACCTCGAGAACCGTCCCGTGCTGCGGATGCCCGGCAGCCGGCCGGAGCTCCGGCTCGACGTGTTCACCCGCTCCGTGACCGCGCCGATGACGACTCAGCTGGTCCTGAGCGCCCCGGACGGCCGTACGCACCTGCTGCCCGTCAAGGTCCGCGATGTGGCCGGCCGTGCGCACATCGCCCTCCCCGGGCGCGCCAAGCCGGTCCCCGCCGGCCGCTGGGACCTCTCCGCACGGCTGGACGGGGAGAAGAACCCGGCCCTGTCGCTGGGCACGGTCACGGTGGCGGCGGGCGGCCGGCTGCGGCTGGACGACGGCTTCGCCGTCGTGGGACCCGAGCTGGTACGCGCGATACTGGCCAAGCGGCGCAAGGCGGCCCTGGAGCGCAGGCTGCGCGTCGTCGCCGGCCCGGTCGCGCGCAGGCTTCCTGCCTCGGCGCGCAAGAAGCTGCGCCGGCTGGCGTCGAAGCTGACCGGCTGATCCACCGCCACACGTCACGGACACGCACCACAACAAGGATGTGATCACCATGCGGGAGCTCGGCATAGCCGGCGCCTGGATCCACGAACCGAAGGTCTTTCCGGACGCCCGCGGGAGCTTCCACGAGTGGTTCAAGGGACCGGACTTCACCGAGGCCACCGGCCATCGGCTGAATCTGGCGCAGGCCAACTGCTCGGTCTCCAGCCGCGGCACCCTGCGCGGCATCCACTTCGCCGACGTTCCGCCCAGCCAGGCCAAGTACGTCAAGTGCGTGCGCGGTGCCGTGCTGGACGTCATCGTCGACATCCGTACGGGCTCGCCCACGTACAAGCAGTGGGAGGCCGTGCGGCTGGACGACGTGGACCACCACTCCGTCTATCTCTCGGAGGGGCTCGGGCACGCCTTCATGGCGCTGACCGACGACGCCACCGTGGTGTACCTGTGCTCCGAGGGGTACGCCCCGCAGCGCGAGCACGGCATCCACCCGCTCGACCCGGATCTGGGCATCGAGTGGCCGTCGGGGCTGACGCCCGTGCTGTCCGAGAAGGACTCCGCGGCGCCGACCCTGGCCGAGGCCGAGGCGGCGGGCCTGCTGCCGTCGTACGACGCGTGCCAGGCCTATCTGGCGCAGCTGCGCGCCTGAGAGCGGTATGACGAGGGGCCTCGCGGATCCGTCCGCGAGGCCCCTCGTCCTTTGTTCCGTCTTCCTGTCGCTCAGCCGCCCAGCGCGGCGATCTGCCCGCGCAGCCGCTCGAAGCCCGCGCGCGGCCGGCGCAGGTTGCGGGCCCGGATCAGGGCCGGCCAGAAGTCCGCCGCCAGCAGCGCCTCCGGCCGTGCGGCGTGCTTGCGCACCAGCACCTCGTCGGGGACCGCCTGCGGGTCCGGGGTGACGTACTCCTCGATGATGTCGTCGTACGCCTCCTTGAGCACCGTGTTGTTCGGATCGGCGCCGAAGACCACGGCGACGCCGGTCGGCGCGGTGTCGACCTCGAGGACCACCAGGTCGGGGCGGTACTTGCGCAGGACCGTCACCAGTTTGTAGACGTCGCCCGTCCAGTACTTGGTGTGCCGGTCGCGAGCCGCCTCGTCGACGTCGCGGGGCAGCATGTCGTCGAGCACGATCACGCTCGACCAGCGCGAGTGGCGTTCGACGTTCATGAAGTCGCGCAGCGCGTACTCGAAGAGGTGCATGCCGTCGATGAAGGACAGTTCCAGCGTGGGGTCGCCGCCGAGCACCCCGAGCGGGTCGCGGCGGGCGAGGGCGCGGAAGGGGTTGCGGCCTCGCCGCAGGTGCACCAGCGGGTCTTTGCGGGCGAAGAAGTCGTCGCTGGTCGACTGGACCAGGTGGACATCGCAGCTGATCGACGTCACGACCTTGAAGGCCGGGTCGATGGCGACGGACGCCACACGTGAGAGCGCCAGGCTACGACCGTCATTGACGCCGATCTCGAGATAGTTGCGCGGGTGGTAGACACGGTGCAGTCCACGCAGCAGTTCATGACGGTCCACTGAAACGGCCTCTCGTCGTATTTTTCCGCTGTTCGGGTTCCCGGTGAAGTTACTCGTTGACAGGCGTGAGCGTGAACTTTCCCGTCGATTCACTAAGTGTTTCTTGTGAAGCTTCTGACGGGAAGAGCTTCCTCGACGGCGTCTCGGCCACCCTATTCGTCCGCTCGGTCACGCTGCGTGGCGAGTGGCGTCGGCAAAGGGTTCTCGTGGGGGGGCTCGGCGGTGTGCAGGACGCGTCCGCCGTGCTCGGTACGGCCGGTGGTGCCCTGGAGGCGAGGCGTCTTCTCCTCGTCCGAATACCATCGGCTCCCGGTCGTGGGACCGGGAGCCGATGGTATGCGCGCAGGCTGGTTCGTCAGCCCTCGTCGGTGGCGGTGGCGACCGTGGTGGTCTTCTTCGCCGTCGACTTGGCGGCGGCCGTCTTGGCGGTCTTGACCGCCTTCTTGGCCGTCGTCGTCTTCTTCGCGGCCGTCTTCTTGGCAGCGGTCTTCTTTGCGGCCGTCTTCTTGGCAGCGGTCTTCTTTGCCGCCGTCTTACGGGCCGTCTTCTTGGCCGGGGCGGCCTCCTCGACGGTCTCCTCGGCAGCGGGCGCCTCGGCGGGAGCGGGAGCCTCCTCGGCCGCCGGCTCCTCCGCGGACGGTACGACCACGACGGCCGCCTCCTCGGACGCGGTCGGCGCGGTGGCCTTGCGGACCGCACGACGGCGCGGGCGGGCCGGAGCGGCGCTCTCGGCGGGCACGGCCGCCTCGGCCACGGGCTCGGGCTCCTCGACGGCGGCCGGCGCGCTCTCCGCGACGACGGTCACCGCGGCCGCCTCGGCCCCCGCGGGGGAACCGGCAGGCGCCGACACCTTCCGGGTCGCACGCCGACGCGTACGGCCCTTGGGCGCGGCCTCCTCGGCAGCCGGAGCCTCGGCCACGGGGGCCTCGGCCACCAGGGCCTCGACGGCGACGGCCTCGACGGCAACGGGCTCGGCGTGCACCTCGGCGACGGTCGGCACCTCGGTCACCGGCGCCTCGGTCGCCGCGGCCTCCGGCCGGCCCGCGCGCGCCTTGGGCGCACCGGCCGGAGCCGAGGCCCGGCGGCTCGTCCGGCGGCGGGTGCGGTGGCGGCCGGCCGCGGCCTCCGCCTCGGCGACGCTGCTGTACAGCTCCTCGTCCGGCGCGAAGTCGGGCGCGGGCAGCGCGACGGGCACCGCGGCCTCGGCCGCGACCTCCGCCGCCGTCTCCTCGACCGCCTGGACGGCCTCGGCGTGCTCGACGACCCCGTCGGCCACGACCTCGTGCACCTCGTGCGTCTCGTGCACCTCGTGGTCGTGCTCGTGGCCGTCGCCGCCGCGCCCGCGCTTCTTGCGCTTGCCGCCGCCACCGCCGCCGGAGCTGGGCTGCTCCATGTGGACGATGACACCACGGCCGTTGCAGTGCACACAGGTCTCGGAGAACGACTCCAGCAGGCCCTGTCCGACCCGCTTGCGGGTCATCTGGACGAGCCCCAGCGAGGTCACCTCGGCCACCTGGTGCTTGGTCCGGTCCCGGCCCAGGCACTCCAGGAGGCGCCGCAGCACCAGGTCCCGGTTGGACTCCAGGACCATGTCGATGAAGTCGATGACGATGATGCCGCCGAGGTCGCGCAGCCGCAGCTGGCGGACGATCTCCTCGGCCGCCTCCAGGTTGTTCCTGGTGACGGTCTCTTCCAGGTTGCCGCCCTGGCCGGTGAACTTGCCGGTGTTGACGTCGACGACGACCATCGCCTCGGTCCGGTCGATGACCAGCGAACCGCCGCTGGGCAGCCAGACCTTGCGGTCCAGGGCCTTGGCGAGCTGCTCGTCGATCCGGTAGGTGGCGAAGACGTCGACCTCGGAGGTCCACTTCGACAGCCGGCCGGCGAGGTCGGGGGCGACGTGCGAGACATAGCCGTGGACGGTGTCCCAGGCGTCGTCGCCGCTGACGACGACCTTGGAGAAGTCCTCGTTGAAGATGTCGCGGACGACCCGGACGGTCATGTCCGGCTCGCCGTACAGCAGCGTCGGGGCGTTGCCGTTCTTCGACTTCTTCTGGATGTCCTCCCACTGCGCCTGCAGGCGTTCGACGTCGCGGCGCAGCTCGTCCTCGCTCGCGCCCTCGGCGGCGGTGCGCACGATGACGCCCGCGTCCTCGGGGACGATCTTCTTGAGGATGGTCTTCAGCCGGGCGCGCTCGGTGTCGGGCAGCTTGCGGCTGATGCCGGTCATCGAGCCCTCGGGGACGTACACGAGGTAGCGGCCCGGGAGGGAGACCTGGCTGGTGAGGCGGGCGCCCTTGTGGCCGATCGGGTCCTTCGTCACCTGGACGAGGACGGACTGGCCGGACTTCAGGGCGGACTCGATGCGCCGCGGGCCGTTGGCCATGCCCAGCGCCTCGAAGTTGACCTCGCCGGCGTACAGGACGGCGTTGCGGCCCTTGCCGATGTCGATGAAGGCCGCCTCCATCGAGGGCAGCACGTTCTGGACCTTGCCCAGGTAGACGTTGCCGACGTACGAGGTGGCCTGCTCCTTGTTGACGTAGTGCTCGACGAGCACGCCGTCCTCCAGGACGCCGATCTGAGTGCGCTCGCCGTACTGGCGGACGACCATCACACGCTCGACGGCCTCGCGGCGGGCGAGGAACTCGGCCTCGGTGATGATCGGGACGCGGCGGCGGCCCTGCTCGCGGCCTTCGCGGCGGCGCTGCTTCTTGGCCTCCAGACGCGTGGAGCCCTTGATGGACTGCACCTCGTCGGACGGCTCGGACGGCTTGCGGGGCTCGCGGACCTTGACGACCGTGCGCTCCGGGTCGCCCTCGCCGGGCTCGCTGTCGAGGGAGGTGTCCCCGGTACGACGGCGGCGGCGACGGCGGCGACGGCTGCTGGAGGAGCCGCCGGCCTCGTCACGGGCCTCGTCGTCGTCCTCTTCCTCCTGCTCGGCGGTGTCCTCGGCGTCCTGCTCGGCCTGCTCGGCGGCGAGCTCGTCGCTCTCGGCGTCGGCGCCCTCGCCGTCACCGGCGTCACCGCGGCGGCGGCGACGGCCACCCCGGCGGCGGCGTCGGCGGGAGCCCGACTCCTCGTTGTCGTCGTCGCCCTCGGCGGCGTCCTCGACGGACTCCTCCGGCTCCTCGGTCTCGTCCTCGGCGGCCTCGACGACCGGGGCCTCCTCCACGGCGCCCCGACGGCGGCGCCGACGGCGCGAACCGGACTCGGCCTGCTCGGCGGGCTCCGCGGCGAACGCCGCGGACTCCTCGGTCCTGCCCGGCTCCTCGGACGCCTCGGACTCCTCGGACGCCCTGGCCACGGCGGCCTCGGCAGCCGCTTCGGCGGCGGCGCGCTGCGGGGTCTGGAACCTCGGCTCGGTGAACACGGGCGCCTGGAACACGGCCACGGCGGGCCGGGCCGGGCGGCGCTGCGGCTCCTCCTCCTCGGCGGCGGCCCCGGCGGCGGGCTCGGAGAACCCGATGGCGGCCTGCCGCACGACCCGGCGACGGCGACGCGGCGCCTCGGTCTCGGCGGGCTCGGCAGCCGGGGTCTCGGCAGCCGGCGTCTCGACGGCCTCGGCCTTCGGCTCCTCGGCGACGGCGGTCTGCGTGGCACCGCCCTCGGGCGCGCCCGAGGGCGCGGTCACCCGGCGGGTGGCGCGACGACGTGTACGCGGAGCGGGCGCGGCCTCCTCGACGACCTCGACGGTCTCGGCGACCTCGGCAGCCTCCG